>JBJKXM010000046.1:0-6975 GCA_045561575.1 Flavobacteriales bacterium | reverse complement strand
TGATCCCAATTAGGTTGATTAAAATATAGTTTTATTTCCCTGACATAATCAACATCATAAAAATTCTGTGCCAGTATATTAAGTGGAATAGCTAAAATAAAAGCTAATATTATTGTTAATCTTTTCATTTATTTCGTTAAAGACAATTTATGTGAGTATAATTTATTGTTGTCTTCAAAAATACTAAAATGATAAAATCCCTGTGGATATAATGACAAATCAATTTCTAACAGGTTAAAATCATTTGTATTATTAAGATTTAAAATTTCTTGTCCCAAACTATTATGAACTTTTATATTCTTGGATTTAAAATTTAAAGGTAATTTAATATTTACATGACCATTTGAAGGATTTGGGTAAATAGAAATTAATTTCTCAGTTTTATTGGTGATAGATGTAGAAAAACATGATGTTGTAGCTGTTGAATTCATATAAGGCTGTAATGCAACAATTCCTGGATATTCACATTCATATCTAAAAGCTTTTTGGCTATCAGCATTATATGGCCCCCAAACTATTGTTCCATTTGAGTCTACTTCATACATTACACCTGCACCTCCTTGGCCTCCAGAAGCATTGACAAATATATTTCCATTATACATTCTATCAGAAGCAGATTGCCCAGGAGCAGAATAAGCACAAACATACCTTGTTGAATAAGAAGAAGGTCCATAAGCTTGCCCTGATGTTCTAGAATAATTGTAAGGATTACTGGGGTCAATTGGGGTATCAATACCATCAACAGTTGATTGACTATTTGAAACACCAATATTATTAAATATCTGTAAGAACCCTCCATTAGGTCTACCGTCATTTTTTATCCACCTAACGTCATGTACAGCACCTGGTATTATTTGATTTCCAGTCATATTATAGTTTGAAGGATTACCCCACCTGTATAGAATATCACCACCCATACCAGAATTACCTCCACTATGTGAAGCAGCTTCTGCCGTTGTAGTACTATGGTCAATAATATAAATTTCACTAGCAAATCGGGATGAAAATGCTATTTGATCTAAATCTTCATTGTAATGAACTCCATTAACATGAAACCAATCACCCCCACCTCCTCCAGGTCCCCCACCACCACTATTTGTAATCATATTGATATCAATAAGTTGAGGGTTTTCAGAAATAACTCCATAATTAGGTTTGGATGGGTCGGTATCTTGAATTAAGTGATCCCAAATATGCCACTCCCAAACAATTTGCCCTCCTCCATTTCCGTCATTAGCAACTTCAATTAAATGAGTGGGCCATTTATCAGATGTTACATTTCCACCTAAGGCATTTACCTCAGCAGCTGTTTTTACCTCCCAGGCTGTAAGTAAGACGTTATCACCAATTAAGCAAATGTCATGATGAGATAAATAATCAGGGCTAGAATAAATAAAATCCATAACTACATTTCCCATTGGATCGATCTCTTGTAATCTACCACCACTAGCAGCCCCATTGAGGGTATTTGTGGTACCACCAGTTTGGGAATTGTTTTTAGTTCCACGAACAATATTTCCATTATCTTTTAAAAGAACAGTATAATTACACTCAGTTGTCAAAGTCCAAGTATGTGCAATATTTAAATTTTCGTCTATTAAATAGGTTGTGTTGTCACCTTGTGAATTGTAAAGAGCAAACCCGTTGAAATTTTGAGAAAAGCAAAAAACAGAAAGAATTGATAAAATCGTAGTAAGCAATAATTTATTCATACTGGTGGGGAATTTGAACAAATTTAACAAAATTAGAAAGGAAAGATTTTACGAATAAAAAAATGTTGTAAATAATCCTACACTAGAAATAAAGAAAAAAACATTAAAATGCACTAAAATGCACTAAAATGCACTAAAATGCACTAAAATGTACTAAAATTTAACAAAATGATAAAAAATGTAATAAAAAAAATCCTAAAATGAAAAATAAAAAAGTAATTAAAACTATATAATTTAAAAAATTACACGAAAAAGCAAAAAAATGATAAAAAATTACACAAAAAAGCAAAGAAATGAACAAAAGTTTAATAAAAAGTCATAAAATGAATAAAAATTAAATAAAATATTCTAAAAAAATTAAAAAACTTAAATCTTATCTTTATGTTAAACATTTTTTAAAACTAATCAGCATGCAAATTTTGTTGAAGATTATTATCTTTAATTTTATTTAGAAATCATGAAAAAAATTTTAAACTACTTCCTGCAGGGACTACTTTACATTGTTCCTATTAGCGTAACAATATTTGTTGTTGTGTATGCTCTTAATAAGATTGCGGATATTTTACCAATTAAAAATACCTTTATTAGCCTTATTGTTCTTTTTGCACTAATCACAATAATTGGAATGGTTGGGTCAAAATTAATTGCATCTCCATTTAATGCTTTATTTAAAAAAATTCTAGACAAAGCTCCACTTTTAAAAACAATCTATTCGTCAGTAAAAGATTTGATGAATACATTTTTTGGAAACAAGAAAGGTTTTGATCAGGCAGTACTTGTCAAAATATACGACAACTCATCCATTGAAAGATTTGGGTTTATTACTAATGATGATTTACAAAACCTAAATATTAATAGTGATAAGGTTCTGGTATATATACCTCATTCACTAACGTTTTCAGGAAATGTTTTTTTAGTAGACAAAAAAAACCTAACTCCTATTGACACTCCATCAAGAGATATTATGAAATTAATTGTCTCAGGGGGAGTTTCGGAAGTTGAAAATTAAAATTAAATTTGAAGATAAAAATCCCACTAAGCATGTTAAAGAATTCCATCACACTAGTATTACTTCTGCTTTGCATATCAACAAGTGCCCAAAGCCCTGGTGATACCATCACCATTCAAACATTTGATTACTCTAGCACAACTAGAGATACCATGATAAATTTTCCAAATAACTCAATGACATATGAAAAGATTATCATGTCATATAATATGAGGTGTAAAGATGATGTTGTAAACACAAGTGGGAGTATTAATAATATTGGATGCGGAGCATGGGACTACAGCTGCCATACTAATATTCATGATTCAAGTAGGGTTGACTCTATCAAAGCAAAAACAACCAGTCATCTAATCTCAAATTTTTCAGGCAATATTTATCCTTACAGTATAAATCCTGTTTATAATTACTATCAGTTTAATCAACAAAACACAATAATTAATAATATAATTAGCGAAGATACCACTCAAATAGGAAGTGGTACAAATCAACTTAACTATGTAATTGACACAGACAATAATTCTAACAAATCACAATTCCTTTATCATGCTAATGAACTTAATAGCTTAGGACTTAATAATGATTCAATTGATGGTATATCTATTTTTAGTGGTGGATCTAGTTCTGCAAACTTTTTAAAAATTAAACTAAAACTAACGACTGATTCAGTGCTAAATGCTAACCACCCTCACTTAAATGGATTTACTGAAACTTTTCACGCTAATGTAGCTTTTATAAATGGAGAAAACAGGCTTCAATTTCACACTCCTTTTCATTGGGATTCCACATCAAACTTAATTATAGAATTTTCTACAACGAATGCTATAAGCTCAAACTCAACATTAATTTTAGGTGATTCAACAGGATTTAATTCCGGATTATATTCAAGTGACGCCAACAATATTGATGTTAATCAAGCTGAATCAATTATGATTCCGCATAGTTCATTAGCATCGATTAATAATGAAGTAACGGTATCATTTTGGGTTTATGGAGATGAAGGCACACTTCCTTACAACAGCACCATCTTGGAAGGTCTGGATGCAAATGGGACCAGAAATTTAAACATTCATTTTCCTTGGAGCAATAGCAGAGTATATTGGGATTGCGGTAATAATGCTGGCTCTTATGACAGAATTGATAAAGCAGCATCACAACATGAATTCTCAACGCAGTGGAACCATTGGGCTTTTACAAAAAACTGTACAAGTGGTGAAATGAAAATGTACCTAAATGGAGTGCTTTGGCATAGTGGAAATAACAAAACTGCTCCAATAGATATTCAAGAATTGAAATTAGCATCAAATGGAAAAGGAACAGGTTATTTTTGGGATGGAAAGATTAAAGAGTTTAGAATATTTGACAAAGAAGTTGATGCAGTCACAATCAATAACTGGATGAATTTAAGAATAGATAATAATCATCCTGATTATAATAATTTAGTAGCTTATTATCCTCTTAATGAAGGCACAGGAACAACAGCTACTGATAATTCAACAAATAACCAAACTGCAATTTTCAACGGAAATGTTCTTTGGGAATCATCAAGAGGAGAAAACATTTCTCAATTCTTTACATCAACAAACTATAGGCCTCATATAAATATTTTTCAGGGGGATTATAATACAACTACAACTACAGTCACGGTCTTAGACTCATTACTAGCCGCACCAAATACAGTAGAGGAAAGATCGATATATTCAAATTATAACTCACTACTACATGATAGTATTGCTGTTGTTTCATCAAATACATTTTGGCATGCAGTAAGCTATACTTATGATGCTAGTGGAGCAATAATATCTACTGACACTACTACTATTGATAGCACAATAAATGTTGGTGAATTGACTTACTATAATAGATATCCAATGGCATTTCAAATCATGTCATTTGTTACTCCATATGGTGCTTATTTAGATTTGGGAACATATGGAAAGACTTGGTACTTTGATGTTACTGATTTTGCGCCTATTTTAAAAGGATTAAAAAGAATGAATATGACAAGTGGTGGTCAATGGCAAGAAGACATGGACATAAAATTTCATTTCATTGTTGGAACTCCCCCTCTAGATGTAGTTAACATTCAGCAAATATGGAGACCTCAATCTAAAGGATATACTTCTATTTTAAATGAGAACTCATTTGAAGCAAGAGATGTTTTGTTTGACCCATCAGCAGTCTCATACAAATTAAGAACAGTGATTACAGGACACGGACAAGAAGGTGAATTTATTCCAAGAGATCATTACTTAAATGTAAATGGTGGAATTATAGAATATACCTGGCGTGTTTGGACGGAATGTGGTGCAAATCCAATATATCCCCAAGGAGGTACTTGGATATATGATAGGGCAGGTTGGTGCCCAGGCCAAGCTTCAGATATTAGAGAAGATGATATTACTTCATTAGTTACACCTGGACAAATACATAATGTTGATTATGGAGTTACTAATGCATCTGGAACATCTAATTATTGGGTTAGCTCACAGCTAGTAAGTTACAAAGCTCCAAATCATAATCTTGACGCTTCAGTAATTGATGTTATTGCACCAACAAACAAAGTGAAATTTTCAAGAATCAACCCTACCTGTGGTAAACCAAAAATCATTATTAGAAATACGGGGTCAACAACATTGACAAGTCTAAAGATTGAATACTGGGTAAATAATTCTACTACTAAGGAAATGGAAATTTGGAATGGGAGTCTAGATTTTATGAAACAAGATACCGTGACTTTAGCTGCTCCGTACAATATTTGGAATAATTTATTAAGTTCTGACAATAAATTTTATGTTGAAATAAGCGAACCTAATCAATCTAATGATGAAAACATCTATAACAACTATATTAACTCAACTTTTGATCCTGTTCCTTCATATGATAACACCTTCGCTCTTTGGCTTCAAACAAATAGTGGGAGTATTGGCCTTAATCAATCAGAAACTTCTTGGGATATATTTGATAGAAATAATAATTTAGTTTATGAATCTGCAAATGGCGGAAGTTTGTTAATTAATAGTCAGTACAGAGACACGCTAGTTTTTGATGATGGTTGTTATACCTTTCTAATGAATGACACTGACGATGATGGAATTGATTTTTGGGCAAATAATGATGGTGCTGGAATGGCTCGATTTAGACAAATAGGTGCTAGCTGGATTAAAATATTTGAAGGCGATTTTGGAAAATTTATCCATCACGAATTTCAAGTAAATAATAACACAACATCAATAGACGAAAAAATTGACACTTGGGCTTTCTATCCTAACCCAGCTAAAAATCAAGTAACTATTAAGGGGGTTTCTCATGGGATTACAGACCTTATTCTGCTTGATAGCTTAGGCAAACAATTGAAAAAAATCACTTTAGAAATTAACGGAGATTTCCAAAAGAAAATAGATTTAAGCTATTTACCTGATGGGGTTTATATGCTAAAAGTCATTACAAATACTGAAGAAATTCTTAAAAAAGTAGTTAAGATATAATGAAATATTGCAATAGCCTAACTTCTTATTCTAGGTTTAAAACCAGAGAAGTAATGGTGGGTGAAGTTGGCTTTGGAGGAAATAATCCTATCAGAGTACAATCTATGACTACTGCAAATACTATGGACACATTAGCCACAGTTGAAGAGTCTATAAGAATGATTGAAGCTGGATGTGAACTTGTAAGAATAACTGCACCTAGTAAAAAAGAAGCTCAAAATTTACAAGTTATAAAAGATGAATTGCTCAAAAGAGGATATACTACACCAATTGTAGCAGATATTCATTTTACACCTAATGCAGCAGAAATAGCTGCACGTATTGTTGAAAAAGTTAGAATAAATCCTGGTAATTATGCTGACAAGAAAAAATTCGAAGAAATAGAATATACTGATAAATCTTATCAAGAAGAATTAAATAGAATTAAAGAAAAATTTATTCCATTAGTTAGAATTTGTAAAGAGCACAAAACTGCTATGAGAATTGGAACTAATCATGGTTCCTTATCTGATAGAATTTTAAGCAGGTATGGAGATACTCCCAAAGGAATGGTAGAGTCAGCTATGGAATTCTTAAGAATTTGTAGAGATGAAGACTATCACGAAATTATTCTTTCTATGAAAGCATCTAATACTCGGGTAATGGTTCAGGCTTACAGGCTTTTAGTTCATGAAATGATAAAAGAAGATATGAACTACCCATTACATCTTGGTGTTACTGAAGCGGGAGAAGGTGAAGATGGAAGAATAAAATCTGCTGTAGGTATTGG
>JBJKXM010000045.1:0-7021 GCA_045561575.1 Flavobacteriales bacterium | reverse complement strand
TTTCTGAAACAATTATATTTTCAGAAATAGAAAAAACATTTGAATTCATTTCATACATTTCTTGCTTAGATATTCGAATTAAATTATTATTTCCAAATATGTCAATTAATAAATTAATGTCTGATTTGTTCTTAAATCCATTCTCATATATTATGGCAAACCCTTGTCCAATAGGTTGAAAACAACAATCTAAATGCAATGCATTTTCAGCAGGTTTTAAATCAGATTTTTTTAATTCAAAAGAAAAAACATTTTTATTTGGAAAAATATTTTTTATTTCATTAACAGCAGATTCATTTGTTCGGGCAACTTTAAAGTTTTCAAAGTCATCTTTTTTAGAATAGCCTATAAAAATATCTTTGTTGTTTAAAATCACATCACCACCTTCTATTCTACATGTATTCTTCAATTGTATAATATTAGTAGAACTTATCTTAGAAAAAACTTTGTTAATAGCTGAAATTTCTTTTTCTCTATCCACTATAATATTTGAAATGATTATCTTATCTTCTATTACAAATGCTAGGTCTCTAGAAAAAATTTGGTTATAGTTTTCAATGACATCTGGCCTGATAACTGTTACGTTATACTTTTCTAAAATTTTTGCAAATTGATCTAATTCAGAAATCAGATCTTTTTCGAATGGAAATGTTCCGTTGACAACATGTTCTCTTGATTTTGGATCATAGCAATCTTCAATTTTTGGTATTCCACCGTTGCTATTTGCAATTCCTAGAACTACCTTTTTTAATTTTCCAAATTCGTTATTGACATTTAATAATTTCATACCAATTGCAAATTTAACAAAGCCATTTACTAATTATGATTAATTATTAACAATTTAATGGTAAAATAATAGTTTGATTTAAGTAAGCAATATATATCTATTTGTATTTTTGATACTTATCAAATATGAAGAAAAAATTTAAACTTAAATCTAGTAAAAACAACTTTTTAGATAAATTAAAAGCACCCTTCGTAAATAGAAATAATCAAATTGTTTTTGCTAGTTTCTTAGTACTGTTATCTCTTTATCTTGTAATAGCATTTACATCATTTTTTATCAATTGGCAAGCAGATAATAGTATAGTTCTAGATAATAGTTTTTCTAATATAATAACTAACGATGAAATTAAGAATTCATTAGGAGGACTCGGCGCATACTTATCCCACACTCTTATTTACAGACTATTTGGTGTTTCAGCGTATTTAATTTTTATTTTTACTTTTTTACTTGGCATTAGAATTTTTGGTTTTAAAAAGATATCCATTTCTAACAGTCTATTTCATATTTTAATAGCATTAATTTATGTACCAGTTTTTATTTTTCATTTCTATGAAAACTCTTTACTAGCTGGAGGTTTGGGTATTAATACTCAGAATCTTTGTAAAAATGCAATTGGAGATATTGGAACAACTCTCCTTCTTCTTACAATATTATTCATTTATATACCACTATCTCTAAATATTAAATTTCAAGAAGTCAAGAATTTATTTAAAGTTTTAATATCAAAAATTAAAAAAATAAAACCTAAAACAAAAGAGCAAGACTTAACGAACATTAATAAAAGTATCGTAGTTGAAGATTTATCAAGTTCTCAAAACAATGAAAAAATTGTCGAAAATAAAATTGAAGAATTAGACACTGGAATTGCAAAAGATTTACAACCTCAAGAAAAGACAATTGAAAATAATGAAGAAAAAAGTGATGAAATTGCTATTGAAATAAATAAAGTAGATAATGAAGAAAAATTAAGTGAAGATGAAATTAATAAAAAATTAAAAGAACTTGGTGATTACGATCCAACATTAGAACTTTCTTCTTACAAAATGCCTGGAATTGATTTACTTAATGATTATGGAGGTAGTGAAATTAAAATAGATAAAGATGATTTAGAAGATAAGAAAAATAAAATTGTTGAAACATTAGGTCATTACAAGATTGGAATTTCATCTATTAGTGCAACTGTTGGCCCAACAATTACACTGTACGAAATAGTTCCAGAAGCTGGAGTTCGAATTTCAAAAATCAAAAATCTAGAAGATGATATAGCTTTAAGTCTTTCAGCTGAAGGAATTAGAATTATTGCTCCAATTCCTGGTAAGGGAACAATTGGTATTGAGGTTCCAAATAAAACTAAAAATACTGTTTCAATGTTAGAGGTGCTTTCCTCGGAAAAATTCCAAAACAATGATATGGCTTTACCTATCGCTTTTGGAAAAACTATATCAAATGAAACATATTTAATTGATTTAGCAAAGATGCCTCACCTGTTAATGGCAGGTGCTACAGGTCAAGGAAAATCTGTTGGGCTAAACGCTGTACTTGCTTCACTTCTTTATAAAAAACATCCATCACAAGTCAAGTTTGTTTTAATTGATCCAAAAAAAGTGGAACTCACACTATATAATAAAATAGAGCGACACTATTTAGCAAAATTACCTGGCGATGGGGATGCGATCATCACAGATACTAAAAAAGTTGTAAATACAGTAAACTCCCTTTGTATTGAAATGGATGAAAGATATGAACTATGTAAAAGCGCAAATTGCAGAAATATTATTGAATACAATAAGAAATTCATTTCTAGAAAATTAAATCCAAACAAAGGACACAGATATTTACCTTACATAGTATTGGTTATTGATGAATTTGCAGATTTAATAATGACTGCAGGTAAAGAAATAGAAACCCCTATTGCAAGATTAGCGCAGCTTGCCAGAGCAATAGGAATACACTTAATCGTTGCCACACAAAGACCTTCAGTAAATGTTATTACAGGACTTATTAAAGCTAATTTCCCTGCTCGAGTTGCCTTTAGAGTAACATCAACTACAGATTCAAGAACAATTATGGATGCCAAAGGTGCAGAACAATTAATTGGAATGGGTGACATGCTAATTTCAACAGGTAGTGACTTAACCAGACTTCAATGTGCATTTATTGATACACCTGAAGTCGAAAAGATTTGTGATTTTATTGGTTCACAAAGAGCATATCCTCAAGCGCATATACTTCCAGAATATGAAGGTGAAGGCGAAGTTATTGGAACTACTGCTGATCTAAATGATAAAGATGCCTTATTTGATGAAGCTGCCAGAACAGTCGTCCAATCTCAATCAGGATCGACATCATTAATTCAAAGAAAATTGAGATTGGGCTACAACAGAGCTGGTAGGATTATCGATCAACTTGAAGCAGCTGGAATAGTTGGTCCTTTTGAAGGAAGCAAAGCAAGACAAGTATTAATAAAAGACATATTAGAATTAGAAGATTTACTTAAAAATTTAAATAATGAAGAATAAGATATTAATAGCTGTATTTTTATTTTCACAATTAATTTCTTTTGGGCAAGATGAAAAAGCTGAAAAAATCTTAAAAGATTTAAGTGCAAACACAAAATCATATAGTTACATGGATGTTGATTTTGATTTTAACTTCATAAATACTTCTCAAGATATTAATGAAAGTCAAAAAGGAAATATTAAAATTAACCAGAATAAGTTTCGCCTAGATTTAAATCAACAATTAATTATTAGTGATGATAGTATACAATGGATTTATCTTAAAGAATCTAATGAATTACAAATAATGGAATATGATTCTCAAGATGAAATGATAAGTCCTAACAAATTATTTACAATTTATGAAAATGGGTATAAGAGTCAATACATAGAATTAAAAGAAAACAATCATATTATTGATTTATTTCCAATAGAGAGCAATGAGTTTAAAAATATTCAACTTCACATAGATCAAGATAAAATTCAATTAAAAAAAATAATTTTATTTGATAAGAATGGCGGTAGTTTTTCTTATTTAATCACAAAATTTATATCGGATAAAGAAATTGATGAAAACGCTTTTAGATTCAATGAAGCAAATTATCCAGATTTAGAAATAATTGATTTAAGATAATTTATTATACTTTTATTTAAGATTAACATTTGTACAAATTAATTTTTTTAAAAAATATAAAATAACCAAAATTGTTTTAAGTTATCAGTATAGTATAAAAACATATGCATAAAACCTTTTTCTTTTTATTAATAATATTTGTTCCTATTTGTTCAGTTTTTTCTCAGGAAAAATATACTCTTAGTGGATATGTATCTGATCAAAGAAATGGTGAGAATATTATTGGTGTTAATGTATACTGTAAAGATCTTAAAAAAGGAGTTACATCAAATGTTTATGGTTTCTACAGTCTTACTTTACCTGAAGGTAAGTACGAAATTTCGTTTTCATACATTGGCTATAAAACACAAGAATTTATATTAAACCTTGATAAAGACATAACTAAGAATATTAGCTTTAATCTTGAATCATTTACAGTTGGAGAAATACAAGTAAAAGGAAAGGCAAACATTGTAAATAAAACTCAAACTTCAATGATTGAAGTTCCTATTGAGCAAATAAAAACTATTCCAGCTCTTCTTGGTGAAGTTGACATAATAAAAGCTATTCAATTACTTCCAGGTGTACAGTCAAGTGAAGGAACATCAGGTTTTTATGTTAGAGGTGGTGGACCTGATCAAAATTTAATTTTACTTGATGGTGTTCCTGTTTATAATGCCTCACATGTTGGGGGTATTTTCTCTGTTTTTAATGCAGATGCTGTTAAATCTGTCAGATTAACAAAAGGAGGATTTCCAGCTAGATTTGGCGGTAGACTTTCATCAGTATTACAAATTGATATGAAAGAAGGAAACTCAAAGCAACTTAAAGGAGATTTCACATTGGGACTTGTTTCTTCAAAGTTTACATTAGAGGGGCCAATTATTAAAGATAAAACCTCATTTATAGTTTCTGGAAGAAGAACCTATATTGATTTAGTTGCTGCTCCATTTATTAACGCTGCATCAGATCCTGGCTCTGAAACTGATCTTATTTTATACTTTTATGACCTCAATGCTAAGGTCAATCATAAAATTTCTAAAAAAAATAGACTTTATTTAAGTGCTTATACTGGAAGAGATAAATTAGGAGTAAATTTTTCCGAGGATTATTCAGATCAATTTTCAGTTGAACAAACAAATTTAAATTTTGGTTTAGGTTACGGTAATATAACCTCAACACTAAGGTGGAATCACCTATTCAATGACAAACTCTTTAGTAATACTACACTTACCTACAGCCGTTATTCATTTAATACCGACTTTGGAGTTAGATCAACTTATATTGAAAATAATGAATCTGAAATTTGGGATGTAAATTTTGGATACATTTCAGGTATTGAAGATTTAGGAGCAAGAATAGATTTTGACTATATTCCAAATCCAAACCATGAAATTAAATTTGGGGCATCTTATACAAATCATTTCTTTTTTCCAGGAGAAACAAATCTATCCATTAATGAAATTCAGCCTGATCCGACAGAAAACTTTTCTATTGATACAACAATTAATTTTTCTGAGAATGTTAGAGCAAATGAGATGTATATTTATGTTGAAGATAATTTAAACATAACTAACAGGCTTAAAGCTAATGTTGGATTTCATATAGGTATTTATAATTCAAATGATACAAGCAATGCTAGTTTAGTTACAAATATTTATAATAATGATAATTGGTCTGTCCAACCTAGAATTTCAGCAAGATATCTCATAAATGACAAATGGTCACTTAAAGGATCATATGCAGAAATGACTCAAAACATTCATTTATTATCAAATTCTTCTATTGGTTTCCCGAGTGATATTTGGGTACCAGCAACTAATAGTGCCCCTTCTCAAACTTCTAAACAATGGGCAGGAAATATTTCAACTGAAATTTTTAATGGTAATGTAGAGTTTAGTCTTGAGGGATATTATAAAACAATGGATAATCTTATCACTTACAAAGCCGGCTATTCTAATTTATCAAGTACCGAGCCCTGGCAAAATTCAGTTGAAACTGGTGGAAAAGGAGAATCATATGGTGCTGAATTACTATTTCAAAAGAAAAAAGGTAAAACAACTGGTTGGATTGGATATACCCTTTCTTGGACAAATAGAAAATTTGACAATATTAACTTTGGAGAATGGTACCCATACAAGTTTGATAGAAGACATGATTTTTCAATAGTTCTTTCTCACAAGTTTAATGACAAATGGGATGCTGGAGCAACATGGGTTTATGGTACAGGAAATGCAATGACTTTTCCTCAAGCTATTTATCTTGGAACACCATATAATGGTTCTGAATCTGTAGATTATATTGAGTATTATGGAGATAGAAACTCAACAAGACTTGATCCGTATCATAGATTAGATGTTGGTTTTAATAGAACAAAAAAGAAGAAAAGGTTAACTAAAACATTGTCATTTGGTGCATATAATGCATATAGCAGAAAAAATCCATTTTTCGCTTATCTTACATATGAAAGAGGTAATAGAGTTGCTAAACAAGTTTCGTTATTCCCAATTATTCCATCAATTTCATATAGAATACAATTTTAAAAAAATGAAGAAAAATTATAAAATCATAACTATACTTTTAATGTTTTCACTTTCATGTTCTGATATGGAAACAATCGTTGATTTAGAAATCCCTCCTCATGAATCTATGCTGGTTTTAAATGGAAGACTTGATACAGATAAAGAAATTAAAGTTTTGTTATCTAATTCTGTAGGAGCATTTGATAATAATAGACCCGCAATGGTTAATGATGCAAATATTACTTTATTTGAAGATGGGGTAAACTTAGGTAATCTTGAAATTGATTTAAATAATTACATAGCTCCATATGTGAATGATGGAAACTGGCAAACTTGGGATACATTAGTGATGAACTATTACAAAATAAATTATGTGCCAAAAAAGGATAAAACATATCGCTTAGAAGTTCAACATCCCAACTACAATTCCATTTCTGCATCCACCTATATCCCCGATGATATTGAATTATATAATATTGAAATTGATTCATCTGATAACGGAGAAAGAATAAATTTTGAATTTAGCTTTGATGATGATGTTAATATTGAAAATTTTTATTCGCTTTCAATAGATGTTAGTTGTACAAAAGTTTGGGATGAT
>JBJKXM010000044.1:0-7266 GCA_045561575.1 Flavobacteriales bacterium | reverse complement strand
TCTGATAAAGTTTTTATTAATGGTCATTTCTACCCTAATTCTTTTGCAGGAGAAGGATTTATGCAAATGGAAATAACAACTAATTTAACTCAGCGAGATACCATTACATGGTATGGAATTGCATCCGAAATCTCGAGTATTGAGAGTATGTTTTACTCAGAAAATATGAATGTAATTAAAATATATGACATTAATGGCAGAATAGTTAATCAACTTCAAAAGGGGAAAACATTTATAGTTAGGACTAATAAAAATACATTTAAGACCATATATGTCTTATAGCCAATTTATCCAAAAAGTAATTTAAATAGTTCTTCAATCTTACCATATTTCATGATTTCAATTTTGAAATCTGTAGAATTTAGTTTATTGAATTTAGATATTACAATTTGTTTATAGCCAAGTTTTTCAGCTTCAGCAATTCTTTGGTCTATTCTATTAACAGCTCTAATTTCTCCTGACAAACCAATTTCTCCGGCAAAGCAAATTTGTGTGTCAAGAGCAATATCTTGATCGGAGGAAAGTATTGAGCATATTACTGCTAAATCAATGGCAGTATCATCAATCTTGATTCCTCCAGTAATATTTAGAAAGACATCTTTTGCTCCTAACCTGAATCCACATCTTTTTTCTAGAACTGCTAAAAGCATGTTCATACGTCTTGTATCAAAGCCTGTAGCTGATCTTTGAGGAGTTCCATAAACCGCAGAGCTTACGAGTGATTGGATTTCAACAAGAAGAGGTCTAGCCCCTTCAACAGTGCCAGCAATTGCTACACCGCTTGTTTTTTCGTCTCTTTCTGAGATAAGAATTTCTGAAGGATTGGCTACTTCTCTTAAACCACTTCCATTCATTTCATATACTCCAAGTTCTGAAGCAGATCCAAATCTATTTTTAATTGTTCTTAGAATTCTGTAAACATAATTTCTGTCTCCTTCAAATTGAAGTACTGTGTCAACCATATGCTCAAGAACTTTTGGGCCTGCAATTGCACCATCTTTATTAATATGTCCAATTAATAAAACAGCTGTTGCGGTTTCTTTGGCAAATTTAATTAGCTCGGCAGTACATTCTCTAATTTGAGAAACACTACCTGGAGCAGATTCTAAATATGAACTTTGCAATGTTTGGATAGAATCAATGATTACAATTTCTGGATCTAGCTTTTCGATTTCTTGAAAAATATTTCCTGTTGAGGTTTCCGTTAATATAAAGCAGTTATTAGAATTTTTATTAATTCTTTCCGCTCTCATTTTTATTTGCTTTTCGCTTTCTTCACCCGAAACATAAAGAATTTTTTTAGACTTTGAACTTAAAGCAAATTGAAGTAAAAGAGTTGACTTTCCAATACCTGGATCTCCTCCAAGAAGAACTAATGAACCAGGCACAATGCCACCTCCAAGTACTCTATTAAGTTCATTGTCTTCGGTAATTATTCTATTTTCTGTACTGTAATCAATGTCATTTATGAGTTTCGGCTTATTTATTTTGGTGCTTTTAAAATTATCTTTTTTATTATCTTTTTTGCTTGTTTTTTCTTCAACAAAAGAATTCCATGCCCCACATGCAGGACATTTGCCTAACCATTTTGTTGACGATGTGCCACAATTTTGACAAAAAAATATAGAGCCTTTTTTAGTCATTTTTAATTTTGTTTAAGATAGATGTTGTTGAATAACCTTGAGTTAGAGGAATAATAATTACCTCACCATTTTTTTGACTTACAACTTCATTTCCCACAATATTTTTGGCTGTATAATCTCCACCTTTTGTAATTACATCAGGCTTTATAGTTTCAATTAATTTAAGAGGAGTATCTTCATCAAAAAGTACTACGGCATCTACAAATTCTAATGCTGATAATTGTTTTATTCTTGAACTTTCCTCAATAATAGGTCGATTTTCTCCTTTTAGCTTTTTGATGGATAAATCAGAATTTACACCAATAATTAATTTATCTCCAAAATCAGAAGACCTAGCTAATATTTCAATATGACCTAGATGGATTAAATCAAAACAGCCATTTGTAAAAACAATTTTTTTATTTTCACCTCTCCAGATTTCTAATTTTTTCAACAAATTATTTTTATTGAAAATTTTATTTTTTACTCTTTCTAATGCTTTACTCATTTTTAGATTTATTGTGTGATAAAAGTAATAATGAAGAAATGATTCCAAAAATAATTGTCATTAAAGTTTGTGCAGTATGTACTGCAAAAGCATATAATAGAGCTGGTTGTGCAGCAATTCCAATTCCAACAAGACCTATTTTTACAGCCAGATGATATGACCCAATACCTCCTTGGCTAGGTACAACCATACCTAGTCCTCCAATAACCAAAATATAAACACCATCAAATATATTAAGGTTTTCTGTTTCGACTATTGCAAAAAAACAAACATAAGTCATTAGTAAATACATTAACCATATTAAAATAGTATGCATTATAAATGGTGTTTTATGATCTAAATTCTTGAGGCTAATAAAACCCTCTTTGATTCCCATAACTAACGATTTAATTTTTTCATAGTATTTTAATTTTTTAATTTGGTTTCTTAATAGATAAAGAATTAGGCTAAAAATTATTAGAAAAACTAAAATTGGATTTGTTAATAAGCTTTCATTTGATGAACCTAAAATTTCGCTAAAGAAAGAATTAATCTCTTGGTATTTATATAAAAAGGAAACTAAGATTAGTGATATTAGGATAGCAAAATCAATAACTCTCTCTAATATTATTGTGCCAAAAAGTTTGTTAAAGGGAATTTTTTCTACTTGTTGTAAGCTAGTACATCTAGAAATTTCTCCAGCTCTTGGTATAAGAATATTTGTTAAATATCCAACTGCTACACTATTTACAGAGTTTTTTATAGAAGATTTGTAACCTAAAGCTTTAATTAGATAAATCCATCTAACACCTCTACTAATAATTGCTATCGCGCCAAAACCCATTGATAATAATAGCCAACTGTATTCTATATTTTTTAGTTTTGAAACAATTTCTACTAGATTTTGATCTTTAAATGCAAAATACATTAGCACTGAGCTTACGGATATAAATAGAATATATTTAATTATTTTTTGCATCAGTGTAAATTTATAAAATAATGTTATCGATTAATCTAATCTTTGAAACAACAACAGCAATGCATGCAGCATATTGCACTCCCTTCAGTTTTCTTTTGTGAATTTCTAAATTTTTCATGTCAATAAATTCGAAATAATCAATTTCAAAATCGAGTTTTTTAAGATTATGTTTTACTCTATCTTTAATTTCTTTAAATGATTTTGTCGTATAATTTTCTTTTGTAAATAGCAACTGCTCATAAATATTTGAACTTTTTTTAAAATCTTTTTTAGAAAGTAATTGATTTCTAGAGCTTTTGGCTAGCCCACTTTTTTCTCTAATGGTTGGGCAACCAATAATTTTAGTTTTAATTTTTTTAATTTCAACAAGTTTTTTAATAATAAAAAGCTGTTGCAGATCCTTTTCTCCAAAGAAAGCATAGTTTGGTTTTATGATATTAAATAGTTTTTCGACAATAGTTGCAACTCCATTAAAATGTCCGGGTCGATATTTACCTTCTAATTTTTTTTCTACCCCATTAAAATTATACTCTTTTGCTGTTTCATCTGCTGCATAAAAGTCACTGGATTTTGGAGTATATACAATATCACATTCAATTTCAGATAGTTTTTTCAAGTCTGATTTTATATCAATAGGGTAATTTTTAAAGTCAGATTTATCATTAAATTGAGTTGGATTTACAAAAATGCTGCAAATTGTAATGTCACATTTTGTTTTACTTGTCTGAATTAACGAAGTGTGTCCTTCGTGTAAGGCCCCCATAGTAGGAACAAATCCAATTTTTAAATCCTTTATTTGATTTGAAAGAAATTCAATCAGCAAATTTTTTTGTGTAAAAACTTTCATGTTTAATTAAAGTGATTTAAGAAAGGTTTTGAGACAAATCTAATCGAAAAATGGCTGATTTTCAGTATTTTTTTTTATATTTTTGTTGACTGTTAATTTTCAGTATGGAAAAGAAAAAAAATATTATATGTTTCTCAAGAGATTTGTCCTTATATGAACGAGTCTGCAATGGGAACTTTAAGTGGTGCATTACCTCAATTAATGCAAGAAAGTGGAAAAGATATTCGAATTTTTCTCCCAAGATTTGGAACCGTTAATGAAAGAAGGCATCAATTACATGAAGTTATTCGCCTTTCAGGAATGAATTTAATAATTGATGATTTTGATCATCAGCTTATTATTAAAGTAGCGTCTATTCAGCAGCAAAGAATGCAGGTTTATTTTATTGATAATGAGGAATATTTTCCTCGAAGGCAAATGTTTCACGATCATGAAGGTAACTTTATAGAAAATAACGATGAAAGAATGATATTCTACTGTAAGGGTGTTATAGAAACAGTAAAAAAGTTAGGATGGTCTCCTGATGTAATACACTGTCAAGGTTGGTTCACTTCGTTGGTGCCAATGTATATTAAAAAACTTTATTCTGAAGATCCATTATTTGAAAACACAAAAGTAATTTATTCAGTTTTTAACAATGGTTACAAAGGTAAATTAAGTGATACTATAATTGACAAACTTCTTTTCGAAAACTTAAGCGAAGCAGATCTAAGTGGCTTAAAAAATTTAAATATTAATACACTAAATAAATTCGCCATTTCATATGCAGATGCAGTTGTACAGGCAAGTGAAAAAATTAATAAAACTGTTTTAAATAATATAGAAGAGTCTGGAAAGCCGTTTTTGGAATTCCCGGGTGAAGAAGAATATGAAAATAATTACTTAAACTTCTATGAGAACTTTATCGAAAAAGAAGAAAAAGTAAGTGCTTAAATACATGATAAGTTTTTCAAAAAAAGCTACCATATTTATACTCTTTATTAGTATGTTTTTTCATTCTTGTGATGAATCTAGTCAGTTAGGTTTGGAAGTACAGCCTTCCTCTGACAAGATAGAAATTTTTAATGCATCTTTAAATCAAAACTCTTCAACCCCTTCATTTTTATTAACCACCGAATCGGTAGATTCTTTACGATCAGACGAATCCTCATCTTTACTTCTTGGGGCAATTGATGATCCAATTTTTGGCGAGAATTTAGGTGCTTTTATTACTAATTTGTCATTAAGTCAAAGCAATATAGACTTAGGAAATAATCCAGTAGTTGATTCAGTAGTTATGTCTTATTCTTACTCTGGATATTACGGAGATTTAGCATCATTAACTGATATTGCTGTTAACTATACTGATTTATTTATTTATAAAGACTCAGTATATTATTCAAATCATCAATTTAATAATTCTGCTGGAGGTTCTGAAGATCTCTTAATTAATTTTACGATATCTTCAGACACTTCGACCTCTCCAATATTCAAGATGAATTTAGAAAATAGTTTAGGCCAACAAATTTTAGATTTAGGAAATAATGGATTAATAGATAATGAAACTTTTCAATCAAATTTTGGTTTATTGTGGTTTAACAACTTTTCTCCACAATCTAATGCAATCATATATTTAAATCCATCAGGGTCAAATAGTGAATTTAAAATCTATTATCATAATGATGACTCCGATTCATTACATTTGGATTTTGTTTTGGATGGAGAGTCTGCAAGAATTAATCTATTTAATGAAAAGCCAATTTCTAATTTGCTAATTGACGGATCTAAATCATTTGTTCAGTCCATGGCTGGTTTTCAAACTAAAATTGAACTACAAAATATTGATTTAATTGACTCTCTTTTAATGAATAAAGCAATCAATAAAGTAACCTTATCTTTCAATGTAACCGATGATTCTGAATATATATCTCATGAAAATTTAAGTTTAGTTCGTGTTGATAGTTCTGGAAATAATGTTTTTTTAAAGGATTTATCTGTTGAGGGCGCTACTCATTTTGGAGGCGAACTTGAAAGTAGTAGTTATGAATTTAATATCACAAGGTTTTTTAGTAGTTATTTAAATGATGAATCATACACAGATGAATTATATATTTTGGCTAGCGGCGGAGTGATAAACGCAAATAGAACTGTGATTGATAACAATTCATTTCTAATTACAATATTATATTCTGATTTGTAAGTATTAATACTTACAAATGTTTTACTGTTAAAATAGAATATTTGCATTATATTAAAACAAAAAAAAGATGTGTGGAATAGTTGCATATGTAGGAAATAGAAGAGCATTTCCAATACTAATTAAGGGATTACAGAGATTAGAATATAGAGGTTATGATAGTGCGGGAGTAGGAATAATTTCAGAAAATCAAAACACTATTATAACATACAAACAGGCGGGTAAAGTAGCTGATTTATTAGAATATATTGGCGATCAAGATACCAATGGTTCAATTGGAATTGGGCACACTAGATGGGCAACTCATGGCTCTCCTAATCAAAAGAACTCACACCCTCACTCTTCTTCAGATGGGCGATTTTCATTAATTCACAATGGAATAATAGAGAATTATGCATCATTAAAAAAAGCATTAGAAGATAAGGGATACGTTTTTAAAAGTGATACTGATTCTGAAGTTTTAATGTATTTGATTGAAGATGTTTTTAAAAATGGATTAAAAGGTTATACCGGAACAGATAAGGATCCTAATTGGGATTATGAAGATAATAAGACTTTATACAAGGCAATAAGAATTGCATTAAATGAAGTAGTTGGTGCATATGCAATTGTTGTTTTAAATAAGGAAAATCCAAATGAATTTTATGCAGCTAGAAAAGGCTCTCCACTTGTTATTGGCATTGGTAATAGTGAATATTTTGTTGCTTCCGATGCATCCCCAATCATTGAATATACTGATAAAGTAATTTATTTAGAAGATAATGAAGTTGCCAAAATAAATAAAAATCAAGAAGTAGTAATTAAGACTATAAAGAATAAGACTAAAAACCCGTACATACAAAAGCTTGAACAAACTCTTGATTCGATAGAAAAAGGAGGTTTTGATCATTTCATGCTTAAAGAGATATATGAGCAACCAAAAAGCATTATTGATACGCTAAGAGGCCGAATCAATCTAAAAACTAATGATATTATTTTAGGAGGAATAAAAGATCATGAATCAAAAATTGTAAATGCTGATAGAATTATTATTATCGCTTGTGGCACTTCATGGCATGCTGGACTTATTGGGGAATATCTAATTGAGGATTTAGCTAGAATGAATGTTGAAGTTGAATATGCATCAGAATTTAGATATAAGAATCCTATAATTAC
>JBJKXM010000043.1:0-7328 GCA_045561575.1 Flavobacteriales bacterium | reverse complement strand
AAACACCTTTGTATCTTGACAAAAAATCAGCTAGCCTTAGACTTATTCAGCAATTAAGAAATGAAGCTCATAGATTTGGCATAAACCATCACAGAAAAAAAAGAATTAAAAAAGGATTTGAGTCCTCGTTGGATAAAATTGAGGGGATTGGGCCCAAGACAATTGAACTTTTATTAAAAAAATACGGGTCTGTTAAAAATATAATGTCTCAAGATGTTTTTGAGATTCAGGCGTTAATTGGCCCTTCAAAAACAAAAAAGATCTTTAATAAAAATTAAGCTGTTAGTTTTCTGGCTTCATTTGAGGAAAAAACAAAACGTCTTGTATTGACATACTGTTGGTCATCAACATTGAAAGCCTGTCAATTCCAATGCCCAATCCTGCTGTAGGTGGCATACCATACTCAATAGC
Source organism: Flavobacteriales bacterium (assembly GCA_045561575.1). Classification (GTDB taxonomy): domain Bacteria; phylum Bacteroidota; class Bacteroidia; order Flavobacteriales; family BACL11. The sequence continues at coordinate 6,917 of JBJKXM010000043.1, read as the reverse complement.
TCTTAAAAAATCCTCATCTAAAACCATAGCTTCTTCATCTCCCTTTTTTGCAAGTTCAAGCTGTTCTTTAAACCTCTCTCTTTGGTCAATCGGGTCATTCAGCTCAGAAAATGCGTTACACAATTCTTTACCATTACATATAGCCTCAAATCTCTCAACAAGCCCTTCTGTTTTTCTGTGTTTTTTCGCAAGAGGCGACATCTCAACAGGATAGTCTGTTATAAATGTTGGTTGTATAATATTTTTCTCACACTTTTCTCCAAATATTTCATCAATCAACTTGCCTTTACCCATTGTGTTGTCTACAGCTATATTTAGCTTTTTTGCTGTTTTCATTAATTCTTCCTCATTCATTTGAGAAATATCAACGCCTGTATGCTCCAAAATGGCTTCATACATCGTTTGTCTTTTCCAGGGTCTTTGAAAATTAATAAGGCTGTCTCCAACTTGCAGCTCTGTTTTTTGATGTAAATCAACAGCTATTTTTTCCACCATCTCTTCAACTAAATCCATCATCCAGTTATAGTCTTTGTAAGCCACATATAATTCCATTTGAGTAAACTCTGGATTATGAAATCTACTCATTCCTTCATTACGAAAATCTTTTGAAAACTCATACACACCATCAAAGCCGCCAACAATTAGTCTTTTTAGATATAGCTCGTTAGCAATCCTTAAGTATAAATCCATATCAAGAGTATTGTGGTGCGTCTTAAATGGACGCGCCGCAGCACCGCCATAAATAGGTTGTAATATTGGTGTTTCAACCTCCATATAACCTTTGTTGTTTAGAAACTCTCGCATAGAATTTGTGAGCTGTGTCCTTTTAACAAAAGCATCTTTTACCTCCGGATTTACAACTAGATCAACATATCGTTGTCTATATCGTTTTTCTGGATCAGTAAAAGCGTCGTATAAATTTCCTTCACTATCTGATTTTGGAAGCGGAAGGGGTTTTAAAGATTTAGACAACACGGTAATTTCTTTGACCATAACTGAAGTTTCTCCAACCTTTGTTTTAAAAACATGCCCCTTTACCCCAATAAAATCTCCAATGTCAAGTAGTTTTTTAAAAACTTGATTATACATAGTTTTATCTTCTCCTTCACAGACCTCATCTCTATTTACATAAAGTTGAATTCTTCCTTGTGAGTCTTGAAGTTCTGCAAATGAAGCTTTTCCCATAATTCTACGGCTCATAAGCCTTCCAGCAATTATAACATTAAGCTTGTTTCCATCATTGAAGCTTTCTTTAATCTGCTTAGAATAATTATCAACCTTATACAGTTCAGCAGGATAACAATTTACACCTAATTCTCTAAGTTTTTTTAACGATTCTCTTCTAACGAGCTCTTGTTCTGAACGCTCTATTGACATGTCTTTTTTTTTTGTAAATATATGAATTCTTTGTTCCTATTATTTTGTAATATTGACTTCTTTTAAAAAATGTAAATCATATGAAAATGAACAACTATATTGAGGATTTCACAAACCACCTCAAGGATGCTATTAAAATTGGAAACGAATCAAGTTTCGCAGCTGCAAAAAACTCAATTTCAAATATTTTAATATGCGGCCTTGGTGGTAGTGGTATTGGCGGAACAATAGTGCAAGATTTATTATCAAAAAAAATTTCTATTCCAATTTCTGCAACAAAAGGATATAGTATTCCTGAATTTGTTGATCAATCAACACTTGTAATTGCTTGTTCATACTCTGGAAACACCGAAGAGACATTAATGGCGCTAGACAAATGTTTTGAAAAAAAAGCTGAAGTTGCTATTGTTACATCAGGTGGTGAATTGGAAAAAATTGCAAAAGAAAAAAACTTAAACCACATAATTATTCCAGGAGGACATCCTCCAAGAGCAATGTTTGGGTACGGTTTCACAGAGCTTTTTTACGTTTTATATAATTACAATATTATAAGTGATTATTTTATTTCTGATTTTGAAAAAGCCATCTCTCTTTTAGATAAAGAGCATGAAAATATCATTAAAAAAGCTAAATCCTTAGCAAATAAAATGCACAAAACAACTCCAGTTATTTATGCTGCTGAAGGTTATGAGGGGGTGTCTGTTCGTCTTAGACAACAAATAAATGAAAACAGCAAAATGCTTTGCTGGCACCATGTTATTCCTGAAATGAATCATAATGAATTACTTGGTTGGAGAACAAATGTTGACAATCTATCTGTTCTGTATTTAAGAAACCAAAGTGACTTTTATAGAAATAGTACGCGAATTGAAATTAACCAATCAGTAATAAGAAAATACACTGACAATATTTCTGAGGTTTGGAGTCTTGGAGATTCTGATTTGCAAAACACCCTTTATCACATAAATTTAGGAGACTGGATTTCTTGGTATTTATCAGTTCTTAATAGTGTTGATGCCATTGAAATTGATGTCATAAACTATCTTAAAGGTGAGCTGTCAAAAATTTAAAATGCAGACTGCACACTTTAAAGATATTGGTTTAATTGAATATAAAGAAGCTTGGGATTTTCAAGAAAAATATTTTAATGAGACTCTTGAAATCAAGTCTAAAAACAGAAAAGAAAACACAAATCGCGCAACAGAAAACTATTTAATTTTTTGTGAGCACCCGCATGTTTACACTCTTGGTAACAGTGGCAATAAAGACAACCTACTTGTAAACGAAGACTATCTTAAGTCTAGAGGTGCTTCGTTTTACAAAACAAATCGTGGAGGAGACATTACTTACCACGGGCCAGGCCAAATTGTAGGTTATCCAATATTTGACTTGGATAATTTTTTTAACGATATTGGGAAGTATCTTCGTTTGCTTGAAGAAAGTATTATTCTTACAATAAATGGTTTTGGCTTAGAAGGAAAACGGTCTCAAGGAGAAACTGGGGTGTGGCTTGATGTTGGGAAGCCTAATGCTAGAAAAATTTGTGCTCTTGGCGTAAAGACAAGTCGGTGGGTGAGTATGCATGGATTTGCTCTTAATGTAAACACCGATCTTACATACTTTGAAAACATTATCCCTTGTGGGATTAATGATAAACAAGTAACCTCACTTGAAAAAGAAGTAGGAGAAAAAATTAATATTGATTTGGTTAAAAAAGATTTAAAATCAAATATTGAATTAGTTTTTGATTTAAAACTTCTCTAGGTAAAAGAATATTAAAAGCATTATTTTTTATGAATAAAAATATTTATTTTTATAGCGAACTAACAACGTGTTTATCATGAGTAAAACTTTATTGGAGTTTAATAATTTAGTAACTGAGTTTCATACAGAAGGAACAACTGTGAAGGCGGTTAATGACATAAGTTTTACATTAAACAAAGGTGAAACGGTTGGTATAGTTGGAGAATCTGGTTCTGGAAAATCTGTAACCTCTTTGTCAGCAATGAGATTAATCCCGAGTCCGCCTGGAAAAATTAGTGGGGGAGAAATTATATTTCATAAAAAAAATGGTGAAAAGGTAGATTTGTTAAAAGCTTCCGAAGAAGAAATGCGTTCTTACAGGGGGAATGACATTGCAATGATATTTCAAGAGCCTATGACTTCATTAAATCCCGTTTTTACTTGTGGAGATCAGGTCTTAGAGGCTATTATGTTGCACCAAAAGATTGATAAAAATCAAGCAAAAAAACTCACTATTGATTTGTTTAAAAAAGTACAGTTGCCTGATCCTGAGCGTATTTACAGCACATATCCTCATCAAATTTCAGGAGGACAAAAACAACGAGTGATGATTGCTATGGCTATGAGTTGTGAGCCTTCAGTTCTTATTGCAGATGAACCAACAACAGCTCTTGATGTTACTGTACAAAAAACTATTTTACAGTTGATGCAAAACCTGCAAAAAGAACAAGATATGGGTATTATGTTTATCACTCATGATCTTGGTGTAATTGCAGAGCTTGCTGATAAGGTAGTTGTAATGTATAAGGGTAAAATTGTTGAACAAGGCAATGTTTGGGATATTTTTACAGACCCTAAACATCCATACACTAAAGGTTTACTTGCGTGTAGGCCTCCGCTTGAAAAAAGATACTCTTTTCTTCCTACTGTTAGTGATTTTATGAAAATTGATGAAAGTGGAAATATTATAGATAATAATGTTAGTGTTGACGATTTTACAAAAAAACTTGTTGTTTCAGACAAAGAAAGAAAAGAGAAACAAAAAAAATTATTTGCTAAAGAGCCTGTTTTAAGGCTTCAAAATTTAAAAACTTATTTCCCAATTAGAAATGGTTTTTTTGGAGGGATTTCTAATTATGTTAAAGCTGTAAATGATGTAACTTTTGATGTATATCCTGGAGAAACACTTGGTCTTGTTGGAGAATCTGGGTGTGGAAAAACAACTATTGGCCGTACAATTTTAAGGCTTGAAGAACCAACTGAAGGATCAATGATTTATAAAGGTCAGGATATTGCAAAAATGAATGCCGATGAATTAAGGAGTTTTAGAAAAGAGGTTCAAATAATTTTTCAAGATCCTTATTCTTCTCTAAACCCAAGAATGACTATTGGAAATGCAATAATGGAACCGATGCAAGTTCATAACATTTTAAATTCTGATGAAGAAAGAAAAGAAAAGGTTAAAGAATTATTAACGAAGGTGAGTCTTGACCCTTCTCACTTTTATAGATATCCTCATGAGTTTTCTGGAGGACAAAGACAAAGGATTGGAATTGCTCGTGCTCTTGCAGTAAACCCCAAATTTATTATTTGCGATGAATCTGTTTCTGCGCTTGATGTTTCTGTTCAAGCTCAAGTTTTAAACCTCTTAAACGACTTAAAAGAAGAGTTTGGCCTAACATATATTTTTATTTCGCATGACCTTTCTGTTGTAAAATATATGAGCGATCGCATGGTGGTTATGCAAGAAGGTAAAATTGAAGAAATGGGAGATGCTGATCAAATTTACAACACGCCTAAAACCGAATACACAAAAAGACTAATTGATGCTATTCCAGAAGGAAAGCTAGAAAACATTAAAGAACATCTTGAAAAGAAAGGTGTTGTTGTTGGTTAAAAATTAAATGTCCATTTCTGGAACCTGATGGGGCACTATCAGCTTTGCCTCTGTAGCTGAAATAATCTCATTAACAGAAACTCCTGGTGCTTTTTCTAAAAGCTTAAACCCTTCTCTTGTAACCTGAACAACAGCCAAATCTGTTACTATTTTCTTAACACAAGAAACCCCTGTAATTGGCAAAGTACATTTTTTAAGCAATTTACTTTGGCCCTTTCTATTTGTATGAGTCATAGCAACAATAATATTTTCTGAAGAGGCAACCAAATCCATTGCTCCCCCCATTCCTTTTACCATTTTACCAGGAATTTTCCAATTAGCAATATCTCCATTTTCAGCAACCTCCATTGCTCCCAAAACACTTAATTGTATGTGGTTTCCTCTGATCATAGAAAAGGACATAGCAGAATCAAACAATACAGCTCCGGGCAATGTTGTTATTGTTTGTTTTCCAGCATTTATTAAGTCTGGATCCTCATCTCCCTCAAATGGGAAGGGCCCCATGCCCAAAACTCCATTCTCAGATTGAAATTCAACATTTAAACCAACAGGAATATGATTAGCAACAAGGGTTGGTATTCCAATTCCTAAATTAACATAAGTGTTGTTCTTTAATTCTTGAGCTATTCTTTTTGCTATACCATTTTTGTCTAAAGCCATTATTTTTTTCTTGTAGTTATATTTTCTATTCTCTTCTCAAACTTTGCGCCTTGCAAAATTCTTTGAATAAAAATTCCAGGGGTGTGGATTTGATTAGGATCAAGTTGTCCTTCTGGAACAAGTTCTTCAACCTCAGCTACTGTGATTTTTCCAGCCATTGCCATTAATGGGTTAAAGTTTCTTGCTGTTCCTTTATAAATTAAATTTCCAGCAGTGTCTCCTTTCCAAGCTTTTACAAAAGCAAAATCAGCTGTTAAAGCTCTTTCTAAAATATGTTTTTTTCCATTAAAATCTCTTACTTCTTTATTTTGCTGGACCTCTGTTCCATAGCCCGCAGGAGTAAAAAAGGCTGGAATGCCTGCCCCGCCAGCTCTACATCTTTCAGCTAGAGTTCCTTGAGGTATTAATTCAACGTCAAGTTCTTTTGATAACATTTGTCTTTCAAACTCAATATTTTCCCCAACATATGAAGATATCATTTTTGTAATTTGTTTTCTTTCCAAAAGAAGCCCCAAACCAAAGCCGTCTACTCCTGCATTATTAGAGATACATGTTAAATTATTAATTGTTGTTTTCGATAATGCGGCTATTGCATTTTCGGGTATTCCGCTTAATCCAAAACCACCAAACATAAAGGTCATATTGCTTTCTACTCCGCTTATCGCTTCCTCAATATTTCTAACTTTTTTATTTATCATAACTAAAATTCTTCTTCTATTAAAATTACTGACTCATCACAATCAAGCTTTACATCTACAGATCTAGAAATTTCGAAAGGTAGTGGTAATACGCCTAAATTAATAGTGTCGGCATATACTCTTTGCATATATTCAGCAAAAATAGGCAATGCCATATTTGCGCCTTGTCCATACTGGATATCTCTAAAATGTACACTCCTATCATCACAACCTGTCCAGACTCCCGTAACTAAATTTGGAGTTATACCCATAAACCATCCATCTGACTGGTTTTGGGTAGTGCCTGTTTTTCCCCCAATTTCATTTGTAAATCCATATTTATATCTAAGTCTTACCCCAGTACCTGATCGTTTTTTTGCTGAGGGACTGTATACCCCATCTACCACGCCTTGTAAAAGCCTAACCATTACATCGGCTGTCTTTTCACTCATTGCCTCATTAGATTTTGGAATAAATTTGTCTAACACAACACCGTTTTTATCCTCAATTTTTGTCACAAAAATAGGTTCTACCCAAACCCCTTTATTTGAAAAAGTAGAATA
>JBJKXM010000042.1:0-44113 GCA_045561575.1 Flavobacteriales bacterium | reverse complement strand
GCCCAAGAAGATTTTTGGCTTTAAGTCAGCAATATGATAAACAAGGAATTTGCTCAGCATCTAGAAAATTTCAAAAAATTAAAATAAAGGAGTCTAATAATGATTCTAATATATCACTAGACAATGTTTTTGAAAAAACATGTTTATGTGTTGGTTTGTCTGCTCCCGCCATTATTAATAACAATATTGATGTAAAAGATAGTAGGGCAGTATCTATATGTCCTGGACCAAATCTTGCATATTTTTCAAATCTAATGACTCTGGAAGAAATTTCACATCATATCTATGGTTTAAAAGAATCAAAAGTAAGAGAAGATAGACCTCATTTTTTCGTTAAAGAATTGGAATTATATATGAGCTATTTTAAAGAAAAGTTAGATGAATCTGCTACAAGTTTTAATAAAAGGCAAGAAAAATATTTTCAGAAATTTTTAGATAATATGAATGATGGTGTTAATTATTACACAAATCTGTTCGAAGATATGAAGCTGAACTTTTTTAAAAAGGGCGATCTGGTTTTAGAATCTATTAAAAAACAAAAGATTCATTTAGAAGAAATTTCCAGAAAAATTGCTCTATTAAAATCAGAATTAGAATAATTCACTAATTATTTTTCCTGAAAGAATTTTTGATATTTTAAAGTAACTTTCCTTTGTCCACCCTGCTATGTGAGGTGTTAAAATTGTTTTTCCTGAATTCATTAAGTAATCTAACTCTTGATTTTTTTCTATATTATCAAACGAACTTTTTTCTTGTTCAAGAACATCTAGACATGTCCCGAGAATTTTGTTTTTTCTTAAAGCCTTTACTAATGCTTTATTGTTGACACATTTTCCTCTTGAAGTATTTATTAAATAAAATGGTTTTTTCATTTTTTCAATAAATTTTTCATTTAAATAATTTGTGTTCTCTTTATTAAGAGGAATATGAAGGCTAATAAAATCTGCTTCTTGATAAATTTTTGTTAAAGATGTTTTGTATTTATAATCAGTCTTAAACTTATCATAGACTAGAATTTTCAAATTAAAATTTTCAAGAAGATTAACAAAAGCACTTCCCGTATTTCCAAATCCAATAATTCCAATTGTTTTTTCAGATAGTTCTATACCTCTGTTCTGTTCTCTTTTCCATTTTCCGTTTTTTATTTCATTATTACTTATATGAATATTATTAACTAATGAAAGAATCATTCCTAAGGCATGTTCTGCGACCGCTTGTTTATTTCCTTCCCCTGCATTTATACATTTAATATTTTTTTCATTTGCGAATTCAACATCTATGTTTTCCAAACCTGAGCCAGCTCTTGCTATAAACTTTAAATTTTTACCTTTTTCAATAAATTTTCTATCAATTTTAAATCTACTTCTAATTACGACCCCATCATATTGGTCAATAATTTTTTCAATTTGATCTTTTGATTTTGAATATTCTTCGTGACATGTTACATTTTTTTTACTGAGCTCGTTTATTAAGTGTTTATGAGTTGTGTCTAGGAAAATTACTTTCATGATAAATTTTTTTGATTTATTTCAAATTGATTCAACATTATTTGTAATATTTATATAATCTTCAATAGATAAATTTTCCGCTCTAAGATTCATTAATGTTTTGATATTCTTGTCCATTTTTAAATCAAAACATTTTAATGCGTTTTTTAATGTTTTTCTTCTTTGATTAAAAGCTGTTTTAATAATAGTTTTATAAAGTTTTGGATTGCAGACAAGTTTCTCTCTTTGATTTCTAGTTATTCTTATTACAGCAGATTTTACTTTTGGTTTGGGAGAAAATTCAATTTCATCAACAGAAAAGCAATATTCAACATTATAGAATGTTTGAATTAAAACACTTAAAATCCCTCTTTTTTTGCCATTTACGCATGCGATTCTTTCCGCAACTTCTTTTTGAAACATGCCGACAAGCTCATCTATTCTATCTTTGTTTTCAAATGTCTTAAATAAAATTTGTGATGAAATATTATATGGAAAATTTCCAATAATTGAAAAATTGCTACTAAATATATTATTTAGGTCAAGTTTTAAAAAATCATCATTAATTATATTTTTTTCTATTTCTGGGTAATTTGTTTTTAAATAATTTATTGATTCCGAATCTATTTCAACAACCTTTAACTTCAAGCTTTTTTTAAGTAAGTTCTTTGTTAGAACTCCCATACCTGGACCAATTTCTAAAACGTTTTTGATTTGGTTTTCTGTAATCAGATTTGATATGTCAAGAGCAATTCCTTCGTTTATTAAAAAATGTTGTCCTAAATGTTTTTTAGCTTTTACAGCTTTTATCATAATTTTTTTAAGCGTTTAAATAATTCAGAAGCAAAAACGAAATCATTTAACTGATCGTTATTGCTTTTTAATAGCTCTTCTTTATTTCCTGTCCAGCTAATAACTCCATTATTAATATATGCTATTTTCTCACCTATTTCCATTACAGAATTCATATCATGAGTATTTACTATTGTTGTTATGTTACTTTCTTCAGTTATTTCTTTAATTAGGTTGTCAATGATTATTGCAGTTTTTGGGTCAAGACCTGAATTAGGCTCATCACAAAGTAAATACTTAGGATTCATAACAATTGCTCTTGCTATTGAAACTCTTTTTACCATTCCACCACTTAGTTCACTTATTTTTAAATTATTACAGTTTTCAAGATTTACTCTTTTTAAGCAATCATTCACTCTAAATATTTTTTCTTCTTCTGATTTTTCTGTAAACATTGTTAAAGGAAACATAATGTTTTCTTCAACATTCATAAAATCATAAAGTGCACCCCTTTGAAATAACACACCAATTTCTTGTCTTAATTTTCTTTTTTCTTTTATTTGAAATTTTGTAAAATCTCTTCCGTCGTATAAAATATTACCTTTATCTGTTTGATGAAGACCAATAAGAATTCTAAGTAAAGTTGTTTTTCCAGAACCACTTTCCCCTATAATTAAATTTGTTTTTCCTCTTTCAAATGTAAATGAGATGTTTTTTAAAACTTCATTTTCTCCAAATGATTTGGTTATGTTTTGAATCTCAATCATGCTAGTAGAAGATCGGTTAAAATGAAATTAAAAATTAACACTATTATACTGCTGTAAACCACAGCTTTAGTACTTGATCTCCCAACATCTAATGCCCCACCTTTTGTGTAATAACCAAAATATGAAGAAACAGAAGATACAATGAAGGCAAAAACTGTAATTTTTATTAAACAATAAGTTACATAAAATGGGTTAAAATCAAGTTTTATCCCAAATAAGAAGTCAGCAGTTGTGATTCCAGAGGTTTGGCACCCAATCCATCCGCCTAAAAGACCAATACAAATACTTAAAATTATTAAAACAGGAAAGAAAAGTACAGTAGAAATAATCTTTGGTAAAATTAAAAATGATGCAGAGTTAATCCCCATTATCTCTAATGCATCTATTTGTTCCGTAACTCTCATTGATCCAATTTCTGATGCAATATTTGACCCTACTTTTCCAGCTAAAATTAAAGCAAGCATAGTAGGGCAAAATTCTAAAATTAAAGATTCTCTCGTTGCATATCCAATTAGATATTTTGGGTAAAGAGGGCTGTCAAAATTATATGCTGTTTGAATACTTACTACGGCACCAATAAAAAAAGATATAATAGTTACAATTCCAAGTGAATTTAGTCCTGTTTTTTCAATTTCTAAATTTAACTGTTTTAAAAAAATTCTTCTTTTCTCAGGAAAACTAAATACTTTTTTTATCATAATAAAGTATTGTCCAAAATGTAGAAGTAAGGATTTCATCTATATTAAAAGTAACTAATTTATTTAACTTTGTATTTAATTATGCGAATACAAAGATATCATATTATAATTCTTTTTGTAATGATTATTTTTTCCTCTTGTGGTATGCTAAAAAAAAATAATTGTGATTGTCCAGATTTTTCAAAAGAAATAAAATTAAGTAATTCATTAGAAGCTTAATTAAATTATGTTCCCAAATCTTTCTTTATATATTCCAGAAGAATCAATTCCCTTAATTAGAAAATGGATTAATGAATTAGATATTTCTTTGAAATTTGTATTGCCAAGAAATACTAAATTGGGAGATTATAAGTATGATAATAAAAACGGTAATCAAATAACTATAAATAATGATTTAAATTCATATGCCACATTGATTACTTTAACTCATGAAATTGCTCATGCTTTTGTTTTTAAAAGATATGGGTCAAATCATCAGCCTCATGGAATAGAATGGAAAAAAATGTACAAATCCTTAATGTTAAACTTTTTAAAACCTAAAATTTTTCCACACAACATATTGGCAGCTTTGTCAGCTCATATGATAAATCCATCTGCTTCATCCTCAAATGATGTTAATTTGATCTTAAGTTTAAGAGAATGTGATTTTAAAAAATCATTAACAATTGATGAAATTAAGCTTGGTGAAAAATTCTTGTATTCTGGCAGACTTTTTGTTAAACATTCATATTTAAGAAAAAGAATAAAATCTTTAGAGATAAAAAGTCAAAAGATTTACCTATTTAATCCTATAACTAAGATCGAAATAGTTGACTGTAAAAAAAATATAGTTTAAATTTGCTTTCTATGAATAAAAATAATTATGCAATAATTATGGCTGGAGGAGTAGGTTCCAGGTTTTGGCCATTAAGTAAAGAAGAAAAACCTAAGCAATTTCTTGATATTTTAGGTGTCGGAGAAACATTAATTCAACAAACTTTTAGAAGGTTATCTTTAATTTGTCCTAAAGAGAACATTTTTATTGTAACAAATCGTAACTATTTTTCACTTTGTAAAGATCAGATAGCTGAAATTAATGAGCGTCAAATACTATGCGAGCCAGTAATGAGAAATACAGCCCCTTGTATTGCTTATGCTGCATTTAAAATTCATGCACTAAATGATCGAGCAAATTTAATTGTTGCCCCATCAGATCACTTAATTACAGATGATGCTGAATATGTTCGGACTGTAAATGATATTTTTGAAACAACTAAGGATAACAATTATTTGGTTACTCTTGGAATTAAAGCAACTAGACCAGACACGGGATACGGATATATTCAATATGATGATGTTAATTCTTTAGAAAATAATACTAACATCAAGAAGGTTAAAACATTTACTGAAAAACCAAACAGAGACTTAGCATTACAATTTTTAGATAGTGGTGATTTTTTATGGAATGCAGGGATTTTTGCTTTTTCTTCAATAGCTATAATTGAAGCATTTAAAAAACATCTCAGAGATATTTATGATATTTTTTCAACTGGAGATGGTATTTATAATACAAATAAAGAACAGGAATTTGTTGATCGAGTTTTTCCTACTTGTAAAAATATTTCTATTGACTATGGTATTTTTGAAAAATCTGATATGGTTTATGTATACCCCTCAAGTTTTGGATGGAGTGATTTAGGAACATGGGTTTCAACAGACAATCATTTGAAAAAAGATGATGATAATAATGCTGTAAGAGGAAGTCAGATTAATTTGTATGAATCTAAAGAAAATATTATTATTTTAGATAATATAAAAGAGTGTGTTGTAAGTGGCTTAAATGGTTATATAGTTGTTCAAAGTGATGAATCTTTATTAATATGCAGAAAATCTGATGAACAAGAAATCAAGAAGTTTGTTAATGATTTAAAGAAGATTTAAATCGATTAAAGGTTACACATTTTTTTTGGGTCAACAAGTATGTCAAATTCCTTTTCAGATAAATAATTTAGTCTAACTGCCTCTTTTTTTAGGGTAGTTCCATTTTTATAAGCACATTTAGCAATTTCAGCACATTTTTCATAGCCAAGCTTATTATTTAAACATGTTATAAGCATCAACGAGTTATTTAAATTTTGATCGATTTTTTTGAAATTAGGAATTATACCACAAATACAATTTTTTCTAAATGAATTACACGAATCAGAAAGTAGTTCTACTGACTGAAGAAAGTTTGCGGCAATAACAGGTTTGAAAACATTAAGCTGTAAGTGTCCTTGCATTGCAGAACTGGTAATAGCTAAATCATTTCCAAATATCTGAGCACAAACCATTGTTATAGCTTCTACTTGAGTAGGATTTACTTTGCCTGGCATTATAGAAGAGCCCGGTTCATTTGCAGGTATAATCAATTCTCCAATTCCAGATCTTGGACCTGATGCAGATAGTCTAATGTCATTTGCTATTTTGTTTAATGAAACAGCAATTTGTTTTATTGCTCCATGAGATTCTACCATTGCATCGTTTGCTGAAAGAGCTTCAAATTTATTTTTAGCAGAGCAAAATTCAATTCCTGTAAAATCTGCTATTTTTTTTGCAACCAAATTTGAATATCCTTTAGGAGTGTTCAAGCCGGTTCCAACTGCTGTTCCACCAATAGCTAGTTCATGTAAGTGAGCTAATGAATTGTTAAGTGATTTAATGCCATAATCTAGTTGTGCAACATAACCAGAAAACTCTTGGCCAATCGTTAGCGGTGTTGCATCCATTAAATGAGTTCTACCAATTTTTACAACCTCATTAAATTCCTTAGATTTTTTTTCAAATTCTATTTTTAAATCTAATAAAGATGGTATTAAGTTTTCTTTTAAAGTTGTGACAGCAGCTATGTGCATAGCAGTTGGAAATGTGTCATTTGAACTTTGTGATTTATTTACATCATCGTTAGGATGAATGAATTTGATTTTGTCATCAATTTTACCTCCTTTATTTAGATGAGCTATGTTTGCAATGACTTCATTAACATTCATATTTGACTGAGTTCCGCTACCCGTTTGCCAAATAACTAGTGGAAATTGATCATCATATTTTTTTTCTAAAATTTGATCACAAACTTTTGATATTGCTTCTTTTTTTTCTTTTGATAATACACCAAGTTCAAAATTAGTATGTGCTGCTGCTTTTTTGAGAACTGCAAAACCATATATTATTTCTAAAGGCATGCTTGCTGGTTTCCCAATTTTAAAATTATTTCTACTTCTTTCAGTTTGTGCGCCCCACATTTTGTCAATAGGAACTTTAACTTCACCCATAGTATCTTTTTCAATTCTATATTTCATGTTAAATAATTTTGTTTGTTGAATTAGTTGTTGTTATTTTGTTCGTAAAATAATAAATATGAAGTTTCTAGGTTTTTTAGCTTTTTTATTTGTCTTTCTAATGGCTTTTTGGTGTCTTATCTTTTTAGCAAGTGTTATTCCTTATTTTATTTATGTTTGGTTTAGAGAAGGAAGGCTTGAAGAAGACCAAATCCCTAACTAACTTAACAAAGTTAGTATTATTTTTTTATCCAAATCTAATCAGATATTCTTTAATAAATTCATTAATATCTCCATTTAACACATTGTTTGGATTTGAAGATTCGTAGTTTGTTCTCAAATCCTTTACTAATTTGTAGGGGTGTAGCACATAATTTCTTATTTGAGAACCCCATTCAATTTTTTTCTTTTCTCCTTCAATTTTATCTTTTTCCTTTTGTTTTTTTTCAATTTCAATTTGATAAAGTTGAGATTTTAATAATTTAATGGCTTTATCCTTGTTATCAAGTTGTGATCTTGTTTCAGAATTTTCTACTGTGATGCCAGTTGGAATATGTTTTAATCTTACAGCTGTTTCAACTTTATTTACTCCTTGCCCACCAGCTCCCCCTGATCTGAATGTATCCCAGCTAATATCTGCTGGATTTATATTTATTTCGATATCTTCATCTACTAATGGATAAACAAAAACTGAGGCAAAGGTCGTGTGTCTTTTAGCATTTGAATCATAAGGAGAAATTCTTACTAGTCGGTGAACTCCATTTTCCCCTTTTAAATGGCCATATGCATAATTTCCTTCAAATTCTAAGGTTACACATTTAATTCCAACAGGTTCAGCGCGTTGCAAATCAATTTGCGAAACTTTATATCCGTTTTTTTCCCCCCACATACTATACATTCTCATTAGCATCTCAGCCCAATCTTGTCCTTCTGTTCCACCTGCGCCGGGATTAATTGTCATGATGCCATTCATCGAATCATCTTTAGAGCTCAACATTTTTTTAAATTCTAAATCTTCCAGCAAATTAATAATATCATCGAATTTTAAATTAATTTCATTATCTCCAGCATGAAGTTCAATAAGAATATTTAATTCTTCTAAGTTATTTTCGATTGAATTAAAAGCTTTTACCCAATTTTCAATCTCTTTCTTTCTTTTTAATGTTTTCTCAGCTTTCTTTGAGTTTTCCCAAAAGTTGCTTTGCAACATTTCTTTTTCTAATAAGTTTAATTCTTCTTTTTTACTTGATATCTTAAGATATGTAGAAAGTTTTTCTGTTCTATTTTTTACTTCAGAAATTTGATCTTGGTTAATCATTTTTTAAATTTTTTTCTATTTGTTGCCAAATTAATTCAGTCTCAAATCCCTTTTGATAAAGAAATCTTGCAATTTTTGATTTTCTCTTAAACATATCTTCTTCCTTAATTGCTTTTGATTTATTTAAAATTAAATCTGAAATTTTTTTAATATAGTCACAATCTTCAATTTCTGAAAAACTTTTTAATATAATATTTCTATCTATTCCTTTTTGATTGAGATGATTGCCAATTTTAATTTTTCCCCAACTTCTTGAGTTAAATTTACCCCTACAATATTGTAAAGCATATCTTTCTTCATTAATGTAATTATTTGTAATTAAATGATTAATTATTTCATTATGATGATTAAAAACTTTCCAATCATAAAGTTTTTTAATGACATCACTTTTGCATTTTTCAGAAAAAGAACAATACCTTTCTAATTTTAGAATTATTTCTTTTTTATTCAAATCTTTTGTGCTATAAATCAAATGTACATAATCTACGTAATAATCTTAAATTTGCGCCAATGAAAAATCAGCAAGCAATAATACTTCTTTTTATATCTAATATTATCTCTGGTTTAGCACAAGGAATAAGTATGATTGCAATACCCTGGTATTTTATTGAGATTATTGATAAACCAGAGTTTTTCGCTTATTCTTATATTGTTATAACATCTTTAACGCTTTTTTGGGGTATATATGCTGGCTCTATTATTGATAGGTATTCTAGAAAAAAGATTTTTATTTTAACCAATCTTATTTGCGGTCTTTTTATAGGATCAATTGCAATTTATGGTTACAATAATAATTATCTTTCTGAACTATTAGTTGTGTCAGTATTTGCAATTACAATTTTCAATTATAATATTCATTACCCAAACTTATATGCGTTTGGTCAAGAAATTACTGAGAAGAAAAACTATGGTAAATTAAATTCATATATAGAGGTTCAGGGACAAACAACAAGTGTTTTGGCTGGTGCATTTGCTGCAATTTTGCTTACCGGAACAAATAATAGAAGTTTAGAAATAGCTGGTTTTAATTTTGAATTACCTTTTGATGTGACACCTTGGCAAATTTATGATATATTTTTGTTGGATGCATTTACTTATGTTCTTGTAATAGCTATAATTTCAATAATAAGGTATGTGCCAATCAATA
Organism: Flavobacteriales bacterium; assembly: GCA_045561575.1. Classification (GTDB taxonomy): domain Bacteria; phylum Bacteroidota; class Bacteroidia; order Flavobacteriales; family BACL11. The sequence continues at coordinate 34,608 of JBJKXM010000042.1, read as the reverse complement.
ATGAGACGGTAGATGTTGGTAGCTTATTTGAAAGATTAAAAATTGGTTTCACTTATCTAAAAGATAATCCAGTTATTTTTCTATTTGGTATAACTTCTTATATGCTATTTGCTTTTACATTAGTTGAATTGCATGTGATCTTACCATCATATGTTCATGATTTTTTACAAGCTTCAGGAAATGTATATGCATCTGCTGAAGTATATTATTCAATTGGAGCAATTTTTTCTGGTGTTCTGATTTTAAGATTGCTTTCAAAATTTAACACATATTTTGCTGTTACTTTTTTAATGATGAACGTTGCTTTAGCTTTTTATGCCATGACTTTTTACAAATCTCTTTTGATATTTTTTATTGGAAGTTTGATTTTAGGAATAACTAATGCGGGCGTAAGGATTTTAAGAACAACATATCTTTTTAATCATATTCCTAATAATTTAATAGGAAGAGCTACTTCTGTTTTTAGTTCATTAAATATTCTTATAAGAATTATCTTAATTTCAATTTTTGCACTGCCATTTTTTAATATAGATGATAATATTAGATGGGGGTATATGATTGGTGTAATAATGATGGTTGTTTCTAGTTTTGTTCTTTTAATACTTCACAGAAAAACAAGTGAATAGGGAGATTATTTTTTTACAATACTATATTGTAACAAATGTAATCTGTCATCACCAACTACTTTGATTATCTTGTTAAATTTTTTCTCCCATTTATATCTAATTGAAGAGAAAAACCATCCTTGATTTATATAACTAGCAACAAAGGGATGTGTTGCAATTTTTATTTTATTTGACTTGATTACCGTAAGATTTGCAAGCTTGTTTTCAATCTGGTCGATTAATAGAAGGCTAGAATCTATTTTGCCACCACCACTACACATTGGACAGTTTTCTAATGTGTCGATAGTTAGTGCAGGCCTAACTCTTTGTCTTGTGATTTGAATTAGTCCAAATTTTGTTGGAGGTAAAATATTGTGTTTTGCCTTATCATCACTCATTGCTTGCTTTAAACTCTCAAAAAGTAATTTTCTGTTTTTTTCTAATTTTAAATCAATAAAGTCAACAACAATAATTCCACCCATATCACGTAGCCTTAATTGTCTTGCGATTTCTTTAGCAGCTTCAATATTAACTTCTAATGCATTTTCTTCTTGATCTTTTTTTGCATCAACTTTTTTACCACTATTAACATCTATGACATGTAAAGCCTCAGTATGCTCAATTACTAGGTACGTTCCATTTTTAATTGTCACATTTTTCCCAAATGCTCCTTTAATTTGTTTTGTTACGTTATATTTCTGAAAAATTGGTGTTTCGCCTTTGTGTAGCTTGACAATTTTTTCTTGAGCTGGGGATATTCTTGCTAGATAATCTTTTAGTTCTTGTGCAATTTCATGATTATTTACCACAATATTATTGAATTTTGCATCAAGTAGATCTCTTAAAATAGTAGACGATCTGTTTAGTTCGCCTAAAATCTTTTTTGGAGCTTTTGCTCCTTTTAATTTTTTACTTATTAGTTGCCATTTTTTATATAAATTTTTTAAGTCTTGATCAAGTTCTGCTACTTTTTTGCCTGTTGCTACAGTTCTGATTATAACTCCAAATCCATGTGGTTTTATGCTTCTAATGAGTTTTTTTAGTCTATTTTTTTCTTCGTTTTTTGCTATTTTTTGAGATACTGAAACTTTGTCAGAGAATGGAGTTAATACCATGTATCTGCCAGCAAGAGAGAGCTCAGCTGTTAAACGCGGGCCTTTAGTTGAAATCGGTTCTTTTGATATTTGTAATAGCAGGTGATCACCGGATTTTAAAGTATCAGCAATTTTACCGTCTTTATCAATCCCCTTTTCATTTTTAAAATTTTTAAGAGATGCTGTGTTTAATTTTTCACCAATTGTTTTTTCGGTATATTTTTTTAACGTGTTGACTTGCATTCCAAGATCGAGATAATGTAAAAACCCATCTCTTTCATATCCAACATTTACAAATGCTGCATTAAGTCCAGGGACAACTTTTTTAATTTTCCCTAAGTATATATCGCCTACTGAAAAGTTATTGTCGTGTTTTTGTTTGTGAAGTTCTATTAACTGACCATCACGTAAAAGAGCAATTACTACTTCAGAAGACCTTGAATCGATTATAAGGTCGAATTTCATGGTTTAATTATTTTCTGATTAAAAAATAGATTTATAAAAATTATTTATTCTTATGTCTATTTTTTCTTGAGCGCTTTTTACGCTTATGTGTAGCAATTTTTAATCTTTTCTTTTTCTTAGCTCCTGACATCTCAAATATTTTTTTAAAGTTTTACTTTACTTTATTCTTAACTTCCTGCACAAAACTCTTCGCAGGTTTGAATGATGGTATATGATGTTCAGGGATAATTATTGTGGTATTCTTCTTGATATTTCTTCCTGTTTTTTGTGCCCTCTTCTTTGCTTTAAATGTCCCAAATCCTCTTAAAAATACTGATTCATTTTCAGAAACAGAATTCATAACCTCATTCATAAACGATTCTACTATAGCAAGAGTTGTTGTTTTTTCTACTCCTGTTTTTGCTGATATTTTACTTACAACCTCTGCTTTTGTCATAGATATATTTTACTAAATTTGACTGCAAATATATCAAAATTTAATCTAATAGCTATTTCAGTTTTTTATTTTAAAAATTATGAATTTTTCTAATGATTTAATTAAATGGTATTCTTTAAATAAACGCGATTTACCTTGGAGAAATACTACAGATCCATACAAAATATGGTTGTCTGAAGTAATTTTACAACAAACCAGAGTTAATCAGGGACTACCTTATTATCTTAAATTTATTACAGAATTCCCTACAATTTGTGATTTAGCTAATGCTTCTGAAGATAAAGTTCTAAAACTTTGGCAAGGTCTTGGTTACTATTCTAGAGCAAGAAATTTACAAATAACTGCTAAATTTATTTGCGAAAAACATAATGGTATTTTTCCTGATAAATATGGTGATATTATTTCTTTAAATGGAGTTGGGTCATATACCGCAGCTGCTATTTCATCTTTTGCTTTTCATGAAAATTATGCGGTTTTAGATGGTAATGTAATTAGGGTTTTATCAAGAATCTATGGATTAGATTCTTTTTTTGATACCGGCAAAGGAAAAAGGGAATTTCAAAAATTGGCAGATTTAAACCTTCCAAAAATAAACTCTCATATTTACAATCAGGCTATTATGGAATTTGGAGCATTAGTTTGTACACCTAAGAGCCCAAGCTGTTTTTCATGTTTTTTTTCAGATAATTGTTTTGCTTTTAATAATTCATTAGTACAATCTTTACCAAAAAAATCTAATAAATTAAAAGTAAGAAATAGATATATTTTCTTTTTAATTATTAAAGATAAAAATTCTGTTTTTTTCAAAAAGAAAAAATCCGGAATATGGTCAGGGCTCTATGAATTCCCGTCAATTGAATTTTCTCATGAAACATCAAATAATGAATTTTTAGAAAGTGAAGATTACAAATCATTTTTTAATGATGCAATTCATATAAATCAAATTTCACCTATAATTATTCATAAACTATCACATCAAAAGTTAAATGTTAAGTTTTTACATATTTCATGTGATAATTTTAGAAATTCAGAATTAACACCTGTGAATATCTCAGATATTGTTGATTTGCCAGTATCTAAATTAATAGATAATTATTTGTCTGAAAACAATATTTAGTTGTTTTTTTTTAAATTTGTTTAAATAATTTGAAAAGGTTCATGTCCGGAGTTAATAAAGTGATTTTAATTGGTAATCTAGGTAAAGACCCAGAGGTTAGATATTTAGATAATGGTGTAGCTGTTGCAAATTTATCTTTAGCTACCACTGAAAATTACAAGAATAAAGAAGGAGAAAGAGTTAGTCAAACGGAGTGGCATGATATTGTTTTATGGAGAGGTTTAGCAGAAGTTGCTGAAAAATATCTTAAAAAAGGATCTAGTGTTTATGTAGAGGGTAAACTCCGTACAAATAAGTGGGTTGATAAAGAAGAAAATACAAGATATAAAACGGAAGTTTTGGCAGATAAATTAACTATGCTCGGAAGATCTAATAATCAAGAAAATTCTAATGGGAATTCAACAGAAGATGATTTACCTTTTTAATTAATAATTGACATTTGAAAGAAGATCCCCTCCCCATATTTTTAAATATTTTTTCTCAAGTTGATTTTACTTTTTTCCAATTAGAAAATCTCGTAATATTTGGTGTAATTATTTTTTTACTAATATTTTCTGCATGTGTTTCAGGAGCTGAAATATCATATTTTTCTTTAAACATGTCTGATCTTGAAGAATTAAGTGAGGAAAATCCAAAGAGTAAATTAATTTATAATCACTTAAGAAAACCCAACTTATTACTTGCAACAATTTTGATAGCAAATAACTTTATTAATGTTGCAATAGTAATCATATCGACGTATTTAACTAGTATATCATTTCAATTTCCTGAAGGTTCAGTTTTGGAATTTATTTTTCAAGTAATAATTATTACATCTTTATTAGTTTTATTTGGTGAGATTACACCAAAAGTTTATGCAAATCAAAATGCTGTTAAGTTTAGTCTTTGGATGGCTAAACCACTCACGATTCTAAAAAGAATATTCTATCCTTTTAGTTATATATTAGTTTCATCTACCTCAATAATCGAAAATAAATTAAAGAAAAAAGAATCTAATGTAAGTATTGATGATATTTCCAAAGCTTTAGATTTAACAGATCAAGAATACGAGGGCAAGGAGGAGATGATCCTAAGAAGTATTGTTGAATTTGGTAATACTGATGTAAAGGAAATTATGAAATCAAGGGTAGATGTAGTAGCAGTAGACAAAAACACTAAATATTCTGAATTATTAAAAATAATTACATCATCAGGATATTCCAGAATTCCTATTTATGATCAGCAGTTTGATAATGTGTTGGGTATTTTATATATAAAAGATCTCATTCCATATCTTTCAAAAGATGATGATTTTAAATGGATAGATTTATGTAGACTTCCTTTTTTTGTTCCAGAAAACAAGATGATTAATGATCTTTTAAAAGAATTTCAAGCTAAAAAAAATCATATTGCTATTGTAGTTGATGAATATGGAGGAGCATCAGGAATCGTTACTTTAGAAGATGTGCTTGAAGAGATTGTTGGTGAAATTAATGATGAGTTTGATGATGATGATAATATTTATTCTAAACTAGATGAAAGTAATTTTATTTTTGAAGGAAAAATTTTGTTAATAGATTTTTTAAAGATTGTAGGTTGTGATGTTGATTTACTTGATGATATAAAAGGTGAGTCTGATTCTTTGGCAGGCCTAATTTTAGAGCATGAGGGAAAAATTCCTAAAATTGGTGATACTATTAAAATTAAACATTTCACTTTTCAAATTGAAGCTGTAGATTTAAGAAGAATTAAAAGAATAAAAGTGACATTAAATGAGATATAGTATTTTAATGCTTTTCTTATTTGCATGCTCTTCTGATTATACACCAAAGCCAAGAGCTTATTTTAAAATTGATTTACCCAAAAAAGAATATTCAAGTTATATTGGAAATAGTTTTTTATTCGAATATCCTACATATTCAAAAATTGAAATTCAAAAAAATATGCGTTTTATTGATGTAAACTTCCATCGCTTTTCTGGTAAACTGCATACTACTTTTGTTAAACTAGATAATGATTTACTAGAACATATAGAACAATCTAGGTCTTTGGCCTACAAGCATAATAATCAGGCTGATGTTATTAGTGAACAGATTTATATAGACAAAAAAAACAATGTCTTTGGTATGTTATATGATTATGAAGGGGTAACTGCTACTTCAATGCAATTTTATTTAACTGATAGTTTAGATAATTTTTTTCGAGGCTCTTTCTACTTTAATACAGAAATAAATGATTCAATTATACCAGTAAATAATTTCGTTAAGAGTGATATTAGAAATTTAATTGAGTCTTTTAGGTGGAAATAATATTATTTGAGAATTATTTTTTTCTCCACACTGTTATCATCATATATGTACAAAAGTATTGAGTGTTTTGAAGAAGAACTTTCTCTTCCTAAAACATCAATAATTTTTAGAAGCTTTCTATCGGAATTTATTATTTGATTTATTGATGTGTTGTTGTCCCAAAGATTTATATTGTCAATAAACAGATTATTTTCATATTGATTAACATTTCTAAATTTGATGGCAAAGTCGTCCTGGTTTGTATAGGAAGATAAATCTATTACAACTGAAGCCCAATCGTTATTGTTATTTGGAAACCAATTAAAAGGATTGTAGGCTGGGGTAGTAGTAGTAAGATTAAGTCCAGCTTTTTCCCATACATTTTGCCATGTGTTACCGCAATCATCAGAAACAAATATGATTAATGTATCAGACCAGTTTTGTGATGAAGCGGGGTTAGTCCAAAGACTGTATGCGTAATCAAAAGTTAAATAAATGCTCGAGAAAGATGTTAGATCCACAGTAGGAATAATAAAATCATCATATTCACCATTAGCTGAATATTCAGCATTATTAATCCAAATACATCCGTTTCCATTAAATCCGTAATTATTTGTCCATTCCCAGGTGTCACCTCCATCATTATTTATTATAGACCAACTTGGAAGTCCACTTTGAAAATTCTCATAGATTGGTGGATTTGTTGCAGTACAGAAACAATTTGCTTGACATACACTTAGATCAGAGTAAGTACCATTGCCATTTAATGGATCAACACAATTACCATTTATACAGTTCCATGAAGCAACTGGTGGCGTTGTGTTGCATAAATTATGATTAAGCAGATCAGGTCTATATTGATTTATGGCTGCAATCATGCGTGCTTTTTGTCCTTGAGTAAATAAATTCATACAGCCGTCATTTGTGTAGTCCATATAGTTCATAAACATGTCACCATTGCTATTAGAAGTTCCACAACTATTTGCATTGTGAGGAAACGCAGGACAGCTATAATTAGCTTCTTCTTGTAATGGCGTGTCATTTACATTGTCATTACCACACGTTCCGCTTCCCCATGTATGATCTAAATTTAACCAATGACCAACTTCATGTGTACATGTTCTGCCTTTGTTGTAAGGTGCCTGAACTGTACCTAATGTTCCAAAATATCGATAACCCACCACCACTCCATCATAAGGATTGTTGAAACTAGAAGGAGGTGTAGCATAACCTAAAATTCCACCGGATAAATCACATACCCATATGTTTAAATATTTGTCTTGGTCCCAAGGATCAATACCTCCTGAAGAGGTAGATTTCATTGCATTTGTTTGTATTGAAAATGAAGTTTGGCTAGTTTGTGTCCTAGTTATACCACTAGTAAATGCACCATTAGGATCTACAGTTGCTAAACAAAATTCAATTTCAGTATCTGCAGCTATACCTTGCCATACCGATGGAGTCATGATTGCATCAACATTTGTTCTTCTATAATCTGCATTCAAGACATCAATTTGAGAAAAGATTTGTTGATCTGATATATTTTCTGCAGAAGTGTTCCATACTACATGAACAACTACAGGTATAGTGATGATAGATTTAGAGTTGTTATTGTAATTTGATTCAATCCATCTGTCAGTTTGTATATTTACTTTACTTCTAAGCTCTTTATATAATGGGAATTCCTTTTCAAGAATATCAACATATTCATCTGTTGAACATCTATTTTGTCCAAAAGTCATAAATATTGTAAGAAAAGAAATAAAAAAAATCAGAATTTTTTTCATGATTGTGTTTTTGCAAATATAACTCTAATTTTATTTATTTGATAGCTAGTATTTAAAGCATATATTATACAATTACGATTAATAAATCATGATCAATCTTGTAGTTCACTAAATCAATACTTTTTTCATTTGAAAAAAAAACTGAAATAATTGTTGTTTTTACCTTGATTTGTTACTTTTGCAGACCATTTTTAAAAAAAGAAAGATGTACGCAATTGTAGAAATAGCAGGACAACAATTTAAAGTTGAGAAGGATCAACAAATTTTTGTTCATAGATTAGATGCTAAAACTGGTTCAAAAGTATCATTTGATAAGGTGTTACTAACTGATGATAATGGAAAAGTAAGTATTGGGAAACCATTAGTGGATGGAGTTTCTGTTTCTGCAAAAGTATTAGAACATCTTAAAGGAGACAAAGTCATTGTTTTTAAAAAGAAAAGAAGAAAAGGATATAGAGTTAAAAATGGTCATAGACAATATTTGACAAAAATTGAGATTGATAAAATTGGTAAAGCAGCTGCAAAAAAAACAACCAAAAAAGAAGAGGTAAAAGAAACTAAGAAAGTAGAAAAAGTTAAAGCTCCAGCTGCCAAAAAGAAGGCAGCAAGCACAAAAAAATCTACAACAAAAAAGAAATCAGCTGAAAAAAAATAAACTAAGTTATGGCACATAAAAAAGGAGCAGGTAGTACTAAAAACGGTAGAGACTCTAGAAGTAATAGGCTAGGAGTAAAGATTTTTGGAAATCAATCAGTTATTGCAGGAAACATAATTGTAAGACAAAGAGGAACTGTTCATAACCCAGGTAATAATGTTGGTATGGGTAAAGATCACACATTATTTGCTTTAACTGATGGTACTGTAAAATTTACAAAGAAACGTAACGACAAATCTTACGTTTCCGTAGAGTCATAATTATTTAATGATTATTCTAAGCTTTTAAACTCTTGAGTAATCAAGAGTTTTTTTTTATAGTTTTGTTTAAAATATAATAGATGTTACACTTATCAGATTTAAGAAAAAATAGTCAGCAAATTATTAAGTTATTAAAAGTTAAAAATTTTGACGCTAATAACTTAATTAATAATGTCATTGAAAAAGATAATAATAGAAAAACTCTTCAACAAAAATCTGATGAGCTTTTATCACAGCAAAATCAAATTGCCAAGAAGATCGGATTATTATATAAAAATGGAAAATCTGAAGAAGCAAATGATTTAAAAACCTCATCTATTGAAATAAAGAAGGAATCTCAAGAACTTTTAAATCAACTTAATGAAATTGAAGGTGAAATACATGAAATATTAGTTCAAATTCCAAATATTCCTCATGAATCTGTTCCATTTGGCAATAGCGATGAGGATAATGAAATTTTAAAAGAATTTGGAGATAAACCGAAAATTAGTGATGATTCACTTCCACATTGGGAATTAGCTGAAAAGTATGATCTTATTGACTTTAAATTAGGAAATAAAATCACAGGATCAGGTTTTCCGGTATTTAAGGGTAAAGGCGCAAAACTTCAACGTGCATTAATTTCATTTTTTTTAGATGAAAATATTAACGCTGGTTATCAAGAGTTTTTACCTCCTTCTGTTGTAAATTCAGATTCTATGTTTGGTACTGGTGCACTTCCAGATAAAGAAGGTCAAATGTATCATGTAACAAATGACGACTTATATTTGATTCCTACTGCTGAGGTTCCAGTTACTAATTTTTACAGAGACACTATTATAAAGGAATTTCCAATTAAGTGTACAGCTTACACTCCTTGCTTTAGAAGAGAAGCAGGTTCATATGGAAAAGATGTTCGAGGATTGAATAGACTTCACCAATTTGATAAAGTAGAAATTGTTCAAATTGAACATCCAGATAATTCATATAAAACTTTAGATAACATGGTTGATCATGTTTCTTCAATTTTAAATAAATTAGAACTTCCATTTAGAATTGTAAAACTTTGTGGAGGTGACTTAAGTTTTACTTCATCTTTGACATATGATTTTGAGGTTTATTCAGCAGCTCAAGATAGATGGTTGGAAGTAAGCTCCGTTTCTAATTTTGAATCTTTTCAATCAAATAGATTAAAATTAAGATATAAAGATGAGGATGGTAAATCTAAATTATGTCATACTCTAAATGGAAGTGCTTTAGCATTACCTCGTATTTATGCTGCACTTTTAGAGAACAATCAGTATGAAAATGGTATTTATATTCCAAAAGTTTTACATTCATATACTGGTTTTGAATCTATAACATAGATGAGAATTATAATTCTGTTATTATTTGCATTATCTTTAGAAGCACAAAATAATGATCAAAGACTTGCTTATCAATACTATATTGATGGTGATTATGAAAAAGCGATTCTTTTATATGAAGAAATCAATAAAAAAAAATTTTCACTCAACACATATAATCCATATTATGTTTCGTTAATTAATTTAAATAGATTTTCTGAGGCTGAGAAAATAGCTAAGAAGCAATTTTCAAAAAATGGTACTCGGCTTAATTTTTTAGCAGATGTAATTGTTGCGCAATATAAACTGGAACAAAAAAGTAAATATTCTTTTAATCTTAAAAAATTACTTAATCAAATTAATGGAAGAAAATCACAAGTAATTCAAATAGCAAATAGATTTCAGTATTTTGAAATGTATTCTTTAGCCTTAGAAATTTACGAAGCTTCAACCGAAAAAAATAAATCTCAGTATGATTTGCAAAAAGCACAATTATATGGGCTTTTAGGAAAGGATAATTTAATGATTGAAAAAAACATTGATTATCTATTAAATAATCCAAATCAAAAAAAAATAGTTTTTGCAAACATTCAAAGGTTTGTAGATAATAATGGAATAAAAAATAAAACTAATAATCAGATTGTAAAAAAATCATTATTGAGTGTTATAAGATTGTATCCAGAACGATATGATTTTAATGAGTTATTGGTTTGGTTATTTATTCAAAATAAACAGTATAAAATGGCTGTTTCTCATGTTATTTCAATTGATAGAAAAACAAATAATTCAATAGATAAAGTATATACTATTTCTGAGACATTGTTAGATTTAGAAAAATATGAGTTGGCTATTGAAGCTTTAGATTACATAATTTCTAAAGGGTTTAATTCAGAACTTTATATTAATGCACATATTAATAAGCTATTTGCTTTAACAAAAAATCTAGATAAAAAAGAAATAGATTTAGAGAAAATAAATAATTCATATTTAGAAGTTTTAAATGAAGTTGGCAAAAATTCTTTTAGTGTTTTGTTAATGGCAAATTATGCTCATTTCAAAGCATTTTATTTAGATGAATTAAATGAAGCGCGTGTAATTTTAGAACAAGCAATGAATATTTCTGGTATTGATAAACAAGATTTAGCTGAATGTAAAATACAATATGCAGATATATTATTATTATCAGAAAAAATATGGGACGCATTGCTTTATTATTCTCAAGTAGAAAACGATTTTAAAGAAAGTCCAATAGGACATAAGGCAAAATTTAAGAGAGCAAAAATTGCGTACTATCAAGGCGATTTTAATTGGGCGCAAGCTCAATTAGATGTATTAAAATCTTCAACTTCTAAATTAATCTCCAATGACGCAATGGATTTATCACTTTTAATTACAGATAATTACAATTTAGATACTATTGATGCACCTATGATGATGTATGCAAAAGCCGACTTGTGCTCTTTTCAGAAAAAATACACTCAAGCTATCATGCTTTATGACTCCATTTTGTCAACATATAAAGGTCATGATCTTTCAGATGAAATCTATTTTAGAAAATACGAAATATATATTCAGAAAGATAGTATGGCCTTAGCATTAAATATGCTTGAGTCTATAATTAATGACTACTCATATGAAATATTAATAGATGATGCTCTTTATAATTCTGCAAAAATTTATGAATATAATTTTAATGATAAAGAAAAAGCAAGTTTTTATTATAAAAAAATTATTTCTGATCATCAAGGAAGTATATATGCTTCGCAAGCTCGAGAAAGATTCCGAATTTTAAGAGGTGATAAATTAAATAATGATTTATGATAATATATAATGTTACTATTAATGTTTCTGATGAAATTCATGATCAATGGATTAATTGGATGAGGGAAGATCATATACCTAAAGTTTTATCAACCAATTTATTTGTTTCTGCAAGTTTAAATCGAATAATATCTAATACAGATACTGGAACTACATATGCAGTTGCATACAAAATAGAATCTCTTTCTCTTTTGCAAAAATATGAGACAGAGTTTGCTCCTAAGTTAAGAAATGAATATGGTTCAAAGTTTTTAGATAAAGCACCAGCCTTTAGAACTATTATGCAAGTTGAAGATAAATTTTAGATTATTTCAAAAATGGATTATTTGCTCTCTCATAACCGACTGTAGTAGCAGAGCCATGTCCACAATAAACAACAGTATCATCATCAAGACATAATATCTTTGTTTTAATACTCTCAATTAAAACATTAAAATCCCCGCCAGGTAAATCGGTACGTCCAATGCTATTGTTAAAAAGAACATCTCCCGAAATTATAAATTTTTCTTCTTTTGAATAAAGAGAAATATGGCCAGGAGCATGTCCTGGAGTATAAAGAATTTTTAATTTACTATTACCAAATTCTACAATATCTCCTTCATTAAGAAATTGAGTGGTAGAAGGTGATTTTTCATAATCTATAAATCCATACACGTGCGCGATTTCAGCACTGTTTTCTAATAATTCAATATCATTTTGGTGGTTTTCCAGATTTAACCCCCATGTTTTGGCTACGAATTGATTTCCTAAAATATGATCAATGTGGCAGTGTGTGTTAATTAATTTTACAGGATTTAGATTATTATCTTCAAATATTTTTTTAAAATATTTTTTTCATCATTAGAATAACAACCTGGATCAACTATAATACAATCATTTGTAGAATCAAAAACTATAAAAGTGTTTTCATAAAATTGATTGAATGTAAAAGATTTTAATTTCATTTTTTAGTCTTTTTACAAAGATATAAGTTATTTATATTTGTATACATATTATAATTAAATGAAAGAGCAGATTCAAAATTTAAGTGAAGAGTTTTTCGATGAGATAGTTTCAGTCAGAAGGCATTTGCATATGAATCCAGAACTTTCTTTTGAGGAATATGAAACTTCTAAATACATTAAGGAACTATTACATTCATGGAAAATAGACTATAAAGATGATTTTGAAAATAATGGAATTTCAGTTTTAATTAAAGGTAATTTTCCTAATTCAAGAGTACTGGCTTTAAGAGCAGATTTTGATGCACTTCCAATAAAAGAAGAGAATGATGTAATATACAAATCAAAAAATGAAGGGGTAATGCATGCATGTGGGCATGATGCACATACCTCTTGTTTATTGGGTGCAATCAAAATTTTAAATGCCACCAAAGATTTATGGGAGGGCACAATAAAATGTATTTTTCAACCTGCTGAAGAAAGGTTGCCTGGAGGCGCAAATCAAATGATTAAAGATGGTGTTTTAGAAAACCCATTAGTTCAAAATGTAATTGCTCAGCATGTACTTCCTGATTTAGAGGTAGGTAAAGTAGGTTTTAGACCAGGTATTTATATGGCCTCTACTGATGAGATTTATATCTCAGTTATTGGCAAGGGTGGTCATGCAGCTATTCCAGCAACTTACAATAACCCTTTAATAGCTTCTTCTCAATTAATTTTAAGTTTAGATGAATTTTTTTCAAATGAGGAAGATTCAATATTTGCATTGGGTTATGTGAATGGCCAAGGATCTACTAATGTAATTCCAAATGAGGTTAAATTAATGGGGACTTTTAGGGCATTAAATGAAAACTTTAGAAAGAAATCCCATAATGATATAAATAACATTGTTAATGATATTGCTGAAAAATATAATTTAAAAATTGATATTGAAATAAGAAAAGGTTATCCTTCTCTACATAATGATGAACATTTTACAAAAAATAATATTTTAAAGGCTAAAGAGTATCTTGGCGATGAAAATGTAATTGATTTACCTATCAGAATGACAGCTGAAGACTTTTCATATTTTGCAAACGAACGTCCATCATGTTTTTATCGTTTGGGTACTGGTAATAAAGATAAAGGGATTACACATGGACTGCACACGTCAAAATTTGATATTGACGAACACTCCTTAAAAATAGGTATGGGGATGATGGCATTTCTGGCAATTAGTTCTTAAGCTTCATGCCAATATTTTTAAATTCATCACAAAATAAATTAATCCAATCAAGAACTTGTTGAGATTTGATATTGTTATTTTCAAAATCTTTTCCTGAAGCATATACAATTCTTGGTAATTGAATCATTTTCCATTCATTCATGCACATTTGAGTTAGATGCATAGTTGACAAATAACTTTTATCTCCTCCGGCTGCACAAACTATTCCAAAGAATTTTCCTTCAACATTTTCAAAACAATTGTCAAGAATTATTTTTAATGAATCATTTACAGAATAGTTATGTACACCCATACCTAGAATATAATTATCAGCATTTGATATTTTTTTTGATAAAATATTCATGTCTTCCGTGTTAGATTGGTGATATGGTGAAAGAGAAAAATTTCTCAAATCGATTAATTCAACATCTATTTGATTTTTAAGAAGCTTGTTATTCACTTCATTACAAAGTATAAATGACTTAGAATTTTCAGAAAGAGAACTTGAAATTATTAATGTTTTCATTTTAGTTTCCTACTTTAGAAATAAAGTCAATTCTTAATATTCTTATCTCATCATCGGTGAATTCGTCTTCTTCAAATTCCTGTCTTGCTTCATCAAAAGAAAACTCCTCTGTACTTTTGAAAAAATCATGTATTTCTTCTAACTCTTCATCGTCCATCATTTCATTAATTATATGAGAAAGATTAACTTTTGTACCTGTTTCTACAATATTTTCTATCTCAACTAATAGTTCTTCCATTGATAATGATTTTCCTTTAGCAATATCCTCAAGGCTCATTTTTTTATCTAATGATTGAATAATGTATATTTTATTATTTTTCTTATTAGCAACAGTTCTAACAACGATATCTATTGCTCTTTCAATATTGTTATCTTCAACATATTCTTTAATTACATCAATAAAAACTTGACCATATTTTTTTGCTTTACTTACACCAACACCTTGTATCTGTGCTAATTCTTCAAATGTAATAGGATATTGGTTTGCCATATCAATTAGTGAGGGTTCCATGAACAAAATTGAAGGTGGTAACCCTATTGCTTTGGCTTGACTTTTTCTTAAATCTTTTAAGATTCTATATAAATTATTATCTAAAGCTTGTCCTTTTTGATTTGATATTATTTTTTGGTCACTTATGGCATTATAATCGTGATCTTCGGTAATTTTAACACTGGTTGGATTCTTTAAAAAATCTTCACCGCTATTAGTTATCTTTAAAATCCCATAAGACTCTATTTCTTTTGTTATTAATTGTTTAACATAGATTTGTCTGATTATAGAATGCCAGAACTGAATGCTTTTATCTTTACCAATGCCAAAAACATGTTCAATTTGTGACATATGTTGTTTAATCAAGCTATTGCTTTCTCCAACTATGATTTTAGCAATCTCTTTGGGCTTAAATCTCTGTTTACATTCAATAATTACTTTGAGTAATTTTAAAACAAAATCTTTACCTTCTGTTGTAGGTTTTGGGTTTTTACAATTGTCACACATATTATGACAATCTGTTTCAGAAAATTCTTCACCAAAATAATGTAATAAATATTTTCTTCTACACATTGATGTTTCAGAAAAGGCAATGGTTTCCATGATTAATAGTCTTCCTATCTCTTGTTCTGCTATAGGCTTACCTTGTAGAAACTTTTCTAATTTTTCAATATCTTTATAGTCATAAAAAGTTATTAAGTCACCTTTTCCGCCATCTCTTCCAGCACGTCCAGTTTCTTGATAATATCCTTCAAGACTTTTTGGTATGTCGTGATGAATAACATATCTTATGTCTGGTTTGTCAATACCCATTCCAAATGCAATTGTAGCCACAATAACATCACATTCTTCCATTAAAAAAGCATCTTGATGAGCACCCCTTTTTTTAGTTTCTAAACCAGCATGGTATGGCAATGCTTTTATTCCATTTATTTGTAGTACCTCAGCAATTTCTTCAACTTTCTTTCTACTTAAACAATAAACAATACCTGTTTCCCCTTTTCTCTCATTTATATATTTTATTAATTGTTTGGCAATATCTAATTTCGGTCTTATTTCATAGAAAAGATTTTTTCTATTAAATGAATCTAAGTATAGTTTAGCATTTTCTATTCTTAGATTTTTCATTATGTCAAGCCTTACCTTTGGAGTTGCAGTAGCTGTAAGTGCAATAACTGGAGCAGTTGCTATATTATTAATAATTTGCCTTAGTTTTCTGTATTCGGGTCTAAAATCATGCCCCCATTCTGAGATACAATGTGCTTCATCAATTGCAAAAAAGGAAATTTTATTTTGATTGAAGAAAGCTATGTTCTCTTCTTTAACTAGAGATTCAGGAGCAACATATACTAACTTGGTCAATCCATTTTTTATATCTTCTTTAACTTGATTAGATTGAGTTTTTGAAAGTGATGAATTTAGCACATGAGCAATACTGTCATTTTCACTATATCCTCTTAATGCATCTACTTGATTTTTCATTAAGGCAATTAATGGAGAAATAACAATAGCAACTCCCTCAGATAAAAGAGCTGGAAGTTGATAACACATTGATTTTCCCCCACCAGTAGGCATTATAACCATAGCATCATTACCAGCAAGTAAGTTAAGTATTATATCTTCTTGTTTACCTCTAAAGTTATTGAAGCCAAAAACTTTCTTTAAATTATCTTGTAAAAATTCTTTATTAATTTTATTACTTGTTTTAATATCCATCTAAAAGTAATACTTTTGTTGAGGTTTCGTTATTAACTATAACGAATATACTATTATTTTATCATGAAATCATCAATTCAAATTAAAAAAATTGCTCGAGAAGTAATAAAAATTGAACAAGAACAAATTGAGAATTTAGTTGATAGAATTGATGAAGATTTTGTTCAAGCAATAAAGCTAATTTCTTCATCTAAGGGAAGGCTTATTGTTGCTGGAGTGGGTAAAAGTGCTAATATTTCAAGTAAGCTTGTAGCTACATTTAATTCAACTGGTCAACCAGCAATTTTTTTACACGCAGCTGATGCTGTTCACGGAGATTTAGGTAATGTTCAAGAAGGAGATGTTGTTTTGTGTCTTTCAAAAAGCGGAAATACTAATGAAATAAAATCTTTAATTTCAAATATTAAAATACTGGGAAATAAAATTATTTCAATATGTGGAAATTCATCATCTTTTTTGGCAAAAAAAAGTGATGTTTATATAGATGCTTCAGTTTCTGAGGAAGCATGTCCTCATGATCTTGCTCCAACTTCTTCTACTACAGTTCAACTCGTCCTTGGCGATGCTTTGGCAATTTGCCTATTAAAGTATAAGGGGTTTACTAAAGAGGATTTTGCTAAATTTCATCCTGGAGGAATCTTAGGAAAAAAATTAACGCTAAAGGTTGAAGATTTAGTTAGTAAAAATAAACCATTAGTATACGAAAGCACTAAGGTTCATGATGTAATATTTGAAATATCTAAAGGTAGGCTTGGGGCAACTGCTGTATGTGATTCTGATAATAATTTAGTTGGGATTGTTACTGATGGAGATTTAAGAAGATGTTTTGAGAAATATTCAGATTTGAATAATTTATTTGCAAAAGATATAATGTCTTTAAATCCAAAGCAAATAATTAAGTCATCTTTGGTTTATGATGCTTTTAAAATTATGAAATTAAATAATATTACTCAGTTGATTGTTGTTGATGAAGAAAAATATTCTGGATTTATTCATATTCACGATATTATCAATGAAGGGATTGTTAAATGAAAAATCAAGAACAAGATATGTCATTCCTAGATCATCTTGAAGTTTTAAGATGGCACTTAATTAGATCTGGAATTGCAATATTATTTTTTTCAATTCTAGCATTTGTTTTTAAAGAAATAATATTTGATGTAATACTTTTAGCACCTAAAGATCCTAATTTTTTAACATACAGATTTCTATGTAATATTTCTCAAAACTTAGGCTTGGGAGATGCATTGTGTATTACAGAATCCCCATTTTCATTAATGAATATCAGTATGGCAGGTCAATTTTCTACGCACTTAATGACCTCAATTTATGCTGGATTTATTTTAGCATTTCCTTATGTTTTTTGGGAAATATGGAGATTTATAGTACCAGCATTAAAAGATAATGAAACAAAAATTACTAGAGGAGTTGTTTTTTTTAGTTCACTTTTATTTTTAATTGGAGTTGTTTTTGGGTATTTTGTAATAGCTCCTCTATCTGTCAACTTTTTAGGTTCTTATCAAGTTAGTCAAACTGTAGCAAATCAAATAAGTTTAACATCATTTGTTGGAACAGTTTCAACAATAAGTCTTGCCAATGGTATAATTTTTGAACTCCCAATTTTAGTTTATTTTTTAACTAAAATTGGATTGCTAACTCCAGAGTTTATGAGAACCTATAGAAGACATGCAATGGTTATTACATTAATTTTATCTGCAATTATTACACCTCCAGATATTACATCTCAGATTCTTGTTTCATTTCCTTTAATTATTTTATATGAAATAAGTATTCAAATTTCTAAAGCTATAGTTAAAAGAAAAAACCAATGATTTTAAGAACTGATAATATTTTTAAATACTATAACAAAAAAGCAGTAGTAAAAGGAGTTTCCATTAATTTAAAACAAGGTGAAATTGTCGGCTTACTTGGTCCAAATGGTGCTGGAAAGACAACTACTTTCTATTCAATTGTTGGTTTAGTTCGTGCTAATTCAGGTAAGGTGTTTATTGATGATGTTGATATTACATCAAAACCAATGTATAAAAGAGCACAAATGGGAGTTGGATACTTGCCTCAAGAGGCATCTGTGTTTAGAACAATGACAGTTGAAGATAATATCAAATCAGTTCTTGAAATGACAGATTTAAGCAAAGATGAACAGAATGAAAGATGTGAAATCTTAATTAATGAGTTTGGTTTAAATCATGTAAGAAAAAATATTGGTAATCTCCTTTCTGGTGGAGAAAGAAGAAGAACTGAAATTGCTCGAGCTTTAGCTACTGAACCAAAATTTATTCTTCTTGATGAGCCTTTTGCCGGAGTTGATCCTATTGCTGTTGAAGATATTCAGAAAATTGTAAAAAAATTAGTTGATAAAAATATAGGTGTTCTTATTACAGATCATAACGTTCACGAAACTCTTTCTATCACAGATAGAGCATATTTGTTATTTGAGGGCTCAGTATTGAAACAAGGATCTTCTGAAGAATTAGCGTCAGATGAAAAAGTTAGAAAACTATATTTAGGTAAAAACTTTGAGCTAAGAAAATAAATCTTAGTATTGAGAAAGCTTAAATGTGTACGATTCCATTATTTGATTACACAGCATTTTCTGACAAGCTGTATCCACCATATTTTCAGCAGATTCTAAACTCTCAGCTTCTACATCTAGTGTAATATGTTTACCAATTCGGACGTTTTCAATTTCAGATAAATCTATATTTTTCATACTCGCAGTAACTGCTTTTCCTTGGGGGTCTAGTAAAGATTTTAATGGCATGATGTCAATTTCAGCTTTGAATTTCATATAATGTTATTTATAATTGAAAGTAATACATACAAAACTACAATAAAAGGGATTGCACCCAAATGAAATATGAATAATAATATTAATGAAGATATTAACATAAATAATTGAATTGTATTTAATTGACTTAATATGTTTTTTTCAAAATTCAATTTTATTGAAAACAAATTTATTTTACTTATCATAAGCAGAGATAGAACTATAGAAATTATACATAATGATAATGTATTGCTATAGATTGGGTTGAATGTGCTTGATTCAATTAGTGGCAAAGAAGCAATAAAAATTGCTGTCATAGGAGTTGGAAGTCCGGTAAATGATTTTTTTTGATTGGTATCAATATTAAACTTTGCTAATCTTACAGCAGCGAATATTATAATTAAGAAGGCTATTAAAGAGATGGTAGAGAATGGAAGTTCTTGATTTAAAACAGTAAGATTTGGTTCATTGATATTTATTAGTTTAAATAAAATAAAGCTAGGGGCAATTCCAGATGTGATTAAATCTGCCATACTGTCTAGCTGTATACCTAATTCATTATCTACTTTTAAAATCCTTGCAAAGAATCCATCAAAAAAATCTAATACAACTCCAGTAAAAATTAAAAGTGCAGCTAAATCTAATTGGTTATTAAACGTAAAGATAATGGATAGGGCACCACAACACAAATTAGATAAGGTGATGTAATTTGGTATATTTCTAATTATTGCATTCATATAAGCAAAAATATGATAATATTTGTAACCGATATGAAGAATTATTTTCTTGCTGTTTTATCTGGAATATTGTTTAGTATTTCTTGGCCAACTGATGGGATCGTGTTTTTTATTTTTTTCGCATTTGTCCCTCTTTTTATTATTTGTGAAAATTTTATTTTAAATGAGAAAAAATCTGTCTGGAATTTTTTATTTGTCACTTATTTATCTTTTTTAGTTTTTAATTTAATCACTACCTATTGGGTTTATTATGCAAGTCCTTTTGGAGCAATATTTGCGTTTTTAATTAACTCGCTTCTAATGTCTTTGGTTATGTTGCTTTTTTATTATTCAAGAAAAAATTTAACTAAAAGACTTGCCTATACTTCATTGATTGTTTTTTGGCTTTCTTTTGAGTATTTGCATCTAAATTGGGACTTGTCTTGGCCATGGTTGACTTTAGGTAATGTTTTTTCTGAGTCACTTTATTTGATTAATTGGTATGAATATACAGGTGTTTTAGGAGGTTCATTTTGGGTGTTATTTTTAAATATTTTATTTTTTGAATTTTATAAAAAAAGAAATTTAACGAAAGTATATCCTATTTTTATAGCTTTATTTTTACCAATATTTATTTCATTATTTCTTCAAGAAAAAGGTCCTGATGAAAGTTCAGGAACACTTGATGTAGTTGTTGTGCAGCCTAATATTGATCCATATTTTGAAAAATTTTCGCTTGATCACCAGCAACAGTTAAAAGATTTCATAAGTCTTGCAAAAACTAAAATTGACTCTAACACAATATTATTGATTGGGCCTGAAACTGCTTTGCAAGAATCAATTTGGGAATCAAAAGTTGAATATGCTGAAAGTATAATAGAGTTGAAAAAACTTCAATTAGATTATCCTAAACTGAACATATTAGTTGGAGCAACAACATATAAGTTGTTTGATGATAATGCAAAGAAGAGCTCAACTGCTCGTCAATTTAGAAAAGAAGATTTGTGGTATGATATTTACAATTCCGCAATTTATATTTCTGAAAATGGAGATGTTTCTATATACCATAAAACTAAGCTTGTACCTGGGGCTGAAAAAATTCCATTTCCAAGTTTGTTTAATAGTTTTTCTGCTTTATCTGTTGATTTAGGAGGTGTCAGTGGTTCGCTTGGAAGTGAAAATTATATTGAAAGTTTTGATGTCTCGGGTTTTAGCTTACTTCCTCTCATTTGCTATGAATCTGTATATGGAGATCTGAATTCTCAGAAGCTTTTTGATGTTATATGTATAATAACAAATGATGGTTGGTGGAAAAATACTTCTGGATATAAACAGCATTTTAGTTATTCAAAATTAAGAGCAATTGAGCAAGGAAAATCAATAATACGATGTGCCAATACAGGAATTTCTGGATTTATTTCAGCCAATGGTGTTGTTTCTAATATAGCTGATTGGGATGAGCAAAAAGTAGTAAAGTCACAGGTTGCAACTTACAACACTGTGACTTTTTACAATCAATATGGAGATTATTTAGGCAGAATTTCTTCCTTTATAAGCTCGATATTTATATTTATGATTTTTGTTAAATCTAAAATAAATTAATTATTCTTCTGAATTTTCTTCAGATACTTCAACAATAATAAGAGTGTCTGACTCTGACACTTCCATTAAAATTGTATCTGATTCTGCTGACATTGCAGCCATACCCATATTAGGATCTTTTATAGTAAATGAAGAAGAACAAGAGTTTTTTCCCCAGTCTCCAACACTATAGACTGTAGCTTCTTGAATTTCGTGGTCGTGATTCAAGTCAAATCCGTAATTAGCATCAGATTTTACATCACTAATATTAAAATTTGTAGATGTTGTGTTTAAAGAGCTTAATAGAATTAGTATTAGTCCAAGAATTCCTAAACCCCAAGTTAAAGGTGTTTCAATATTTTTCATAATTTATTATTTGTTGTTTACGCTAATTTAAAAAAATATTCAACTAACTAATAAAAATGAAATGGAAATACTTATTTGCTTTTAAGATTATCTGGGATATTACAAACAGGTATTGCCATCATTTTGTGCTTGTTTGCTGTATGAAATTTGTTATATATTTCAATAACTTCTTGTTGTCTTTTTGAAAGATTGTTTGTCTCGTTATTTTGCATAGCCCACTCTAATTCATCATAAGTTGCTCCAATTTGATCTTCATCTGTTTGATCGTTATCCCAAAGTCCATCTGTTGGTGGAGCAACTAGTATTTCTTTATTAATTTTTAGAGCTTTAGCTAATTGAAAAACTTCTGATTTCATTAAATCAGCAATAGGACTTAGATCAACACCACCATCACCATATTTAGTGTAAAAACCTATTCCAAAATCTTCAACTTTATTTCCCGTACCAACTACTAGTGCATTATTTAATTGAGCATAATAGTAAAGCGTTGTCATTCTTAGTCTAGATCTTGTGTTTGCTAAGGCAAGTAATTGATTTTTGTTCTTTTCTGCACTTATTGATTTAAATTGCTCAAAAATTCCAGTTAAATCACACTCAATAGATTTTACATTATTGTAATTTTCTTTTAGCCATAAAATGTGATTTTTACCTCTACTTACTTGATTTTTATTTTGGTTAATTGGCATTTCAATACAAAGAAGAGGGATATTAGTTTCAGCAACTAAAGTTGAAGTTAGAGCAGAATCAATGCCACCAGAAATACCAATCACGAAACCTTTTGTTGATGATTGAGAATGATAACTACTTAGCCAGTTCTTAATATGTTCAATTATTTCTTTTGTATTCATAATATTGTTGCAAATTTACGAGATTATTATCTTTGTTAATATGAAATTGATTTATCCTTTTTTCTTTTTTCTCTTTTTATCATGTTGTACAAATATTGAAAAACAAAATGAAATAAATATTTATCGATTTGAAGATATTTTATTTAATTCTAATGAAGATAATATAGTTGAAAACAGACTGGAATGGGAAAGTAAAATTGGTCAATTCTCTAATGTTTATTATTCATTTCTTACTCGAGAAAATGATTTTAATTTAATAAACTCAGCACTACTTTCGTTTGTCAATAATAATGATATGATGGAAGTCTATGATAGTATTCAAGTGAAATTTGAAAATCTAAATCAGAGTGAACTTGAATTATCAAAAGCTTTTCTAAATTTTAATAATTTTTTTCCAGAATTTTCTAATCCTAGAATTGTTTCTATGTTTAGTGGTTTTAATTATGGGGTTATTGTGCAAGATAGTATAATAGCACTTGGTTTAGATTTTTATCTTGGCGATAAGAGTATTTTTTATCAAAGATTAAATGACCCTGAATATTTGAAATATCAAAAACAATTAAAATTCCTTGTTCCAAATGTAATGGAAGCATGGTATGATAGTTTTTTCACTCATACAAATAAGAATGTTAATTTTTTATCTCAATTAATTTATAAAGGGAAAATTATGTTTCTTCTTTCCAAAACAATGCCTGATATATCAATGGATAGATTATTGAGATATAGTATATCTGATTTATCTTGGTGTAAAAAAAGTGAAGCTTCAATTTGGGCTTTTCTCATTGAAAATGACATTCTATTTTCTACAAAACAAAAAGATTATAGAACTTATTTAAATCATGCTCCCTTTTCAAAGGGAATGCCACAAGATTCTCCATCAAGGATAGCTTATTATATTGGCTATGAAATAGTTAAAAGTTATATGCAAAAAAATAGAGATGTAACTTTAAATGAATTAATGAATGATACAGACTACAACAGTATTTTAAACAAATCAAAATATAAACCATAAAAAATGAAAAAGACATTAAAATTTGAAGTTGAATTAGATGAAAATAATCTTCCTGAATCAATTAGTATGATTGGCGAAGAAACCAACAATTCTGCAATTGCATTAAAAGCCCTCATGGTAGCAGCATGGGATGCTACACGAAAAGAAACATTAAGAGTTGATATATGGACAAAAGATATGCCAGTTAATGATATGTTTATTTTATATCATCAAAATATGATGGGTATGGCAACTTCATTAGAAAAGTCGACTGGTGAAGAAAAACTTGCTAATGCACTCAGAGATTATTGTGATTTTTTTGCTAAACAAACAAAGATTTTAGGTTAACTTACTTCCTTGTTTAGATTGGATATGTAACTTATAATTTCTATAATACCTTCTTTTTTTATTGCGGAACTTGTGAATGTTTTTGGTAATTCGCTCCAGCTTTCAAGCATCTCATTTTTAAAGTTTTTTAGCTTACTTGTTAAATTATTTTTACTCAATTTGTCTGTCTTTGTAAAAATTATTGAAAAAGGAATTTGGTTTTCAGCAAGCCATTGCATAAACTCATTATCAATTTTTTGTAATTTATGCCTACAATCAATTAAAACAAATAAGCAAATTAATTTTTCTCTGTTCTTAAGATAATCACTTATCATTTTATGAAAAATAGCTCTGTTGGTTTTTGATGTTTTTGCGTAACCATATCCAGGCAAATCTACCATGTACCATACTTTATTTATTAAAAAATGATTGATTAGTTGAGTTTTGCCTGGCTTGCTTGATGTTTTAGCTAATGATTTGTTATTTGTCAACGCATTTATGAGGCTAGATTTTCCAACATTAGATCTGCCAATAAACGCGTATTCATTTTTATTGTCATCTGGGCATTTTTTGTAATCAGTATTACTAATAACAAAAGACGCTTGTTTAATAGTCATTTTAAATGTTGGCGTTAAGCCATTTTAGAACTATTTCGCTAAATTCTTTTGGGTGTTCCCACATCGGGGCATGACCACATTTGTCTACCCAGAAAAGGCTAGAATTTGGTAGTAATGAATGAAATTCTTCAGCAACATGAGGGGGTGTTACTTTGTCTTCTTTTCCCCAAATCAGGCATGCAGGCAGTTTCATTTTTGGTAAATCTTCAGCCATATTATGTCTTATTGCAGATTTAGCAAAAGCTAGTAGTCTTATTATCGTATCTCTCTTGTTTGTTATTTTAAACACGCGATCTACCAAATCTTTTGTAGCAACTTTTGGGTCATAGAAAACTTCTTCTGTTTTAGTTTTTATGTAATCATAATCTCCCCTTCTTGGAAAAGAGTTTCCAAATGCATTTTCATACAGTCCAGAACTTCCTGTAAGAATTAATGAGTCAACTCTATCTGGAAATAATTTTGTAAAAATTAAACCAATATGTCCCCCCATTGAATTTCCTAAAAGTGATGCTTTTTTAATTTTTAGATGATCCATAAACTTAAGAAGGTATTCAGCTTTGTTTTTAACAGAACATTTTAAGTAAGGTGTTTCAAATAATTTTAAGTCTAAGCCGTAAATTTTGTATTCATGAGATATAAAATCAACCATTTCACCAAAATTTTCTACACCACCCATTAATCCATGCAGCAATATTATTGGCTTACCTTGACCTTTTTCAAAAAATGTAAAACCTCCAGATGAATTAACCATTCTAGTTTTTTCTAAGTTACAAATTAACGAAAATTAAAATTAAGAGATTTTCCTCTTATGATTTTACCCGTTTTTTTTGAAAAATGTAGTTATGTGGTAAAAGTTTTCAACAAAGTGGGATATTGTGGTAAATAGTGGGGTAATTTATTATATTTACAGTTATGATTAATATTCTAGGAACATATGAATGTAAAGCTGATTCTAAAGGAAGAATTATGCTTCCTTCTCCTTTGAAAAAACAAATTGCTCCTGTTTTAAAAGATGGATTTGTTATCAAAAGAAGTGTTTTTAATAAGTGCCTAGAAATTCATCCAATGTCTGAATGGAAAAAAATAGTTGATCAAGTTAATCAGCTAAATCGCTTTGTTAAGAAAAATAATGACTTTATAAGATCATATATGTCAGGTTTAAAAATTGTAAATGCAGATTCTTCATCTCGGGTTTTAATTCCAAAAGATCTTCTAGAATTTGCTGGTTTAGAAAAACAAATTGTCCTTTCCTCATCTGTAAATATTATTGAAGTGTGGGATAAAAAAGAATATGAAAAATCTGTTTCAAAGTCATTGAAAAAATTTGGTGACTTAGCAGAGGAAGTAATGGGAAATAAAAATTTTAATGACATACCATAAGCCAGTACTACTAGACGAAAGTATAAAGGGTTTGAATATTAAGCCTAATGGTATATATGTTGATGTAACTTTTGGAGGAGGTGGGCATTCAAAAGAAATTCTTAAAAAACTGGAAAATGGATTTCTTTATGGATTTGATCAAGACATCGATGCTATTAATAACACAATAGAATCTGATAATTTTAAATTAATTAGATCGAATTTTAGATTCGTTAAAAATTTCTTAAAACTTGAAGGTGTTCAAAAAATAGATGGTCTAATAGCTGATTTAGGAATCTCGTCATTTCAAATCGATGTGCCAGAGCGTGGTTTTGCTCACAGATTTGAGAATTCTATTGATATGAGAATGAACTCTGATGCTGATCTTGACGCTAGTGAAATTTTGAATTCTTATTCTGAAAAAGAGATTGCCAGAGTGCTTTATGAATATGGAGATATTAAACAATCTAGAAAAATAGCTCAAAAAATTGTCAAATATAGGTTTGATAATAAAATTGAAACTACTTCACAACTTAAAGATATTTTATCAGCTTTTTACCCAAAAAAAATAGAGAATAAATTTTTATCAAAATTTTTTCAAGCATTAAGAATTGAAGTTAATGATGAAATAAATGCTCTTAAAGATCTGTTAAATGATGTGGTTGATTTGATGAACAATAAGGCAAGATTAGTGGTGATTTCTTATCATTCTCTAGAAGATAAACTAATCAAAAATTTAATTACAAAAGGAAATGTAGATGGAATTGATGAAAATGATTTTTTTGGAAATAGAAAATTACAGCTAACTCCAATAAACAAAAAAGTTATTGTCCCTACAGATTTTGAGTGTAATGTAAATTCTAGAGCTAGAAGTGCAAAATTAAGAATAGCAGAAAAAATCTAGGATGAAACAGAAAAAATCTAAAATATCTTTTTTGTCTATTTTAAAAGGTGATTTTTTTTCTAAAAAGCACAACACCAAATATCTTCCTTTTTTACTGTTAATAGTACTTCTGCTAATGATTAATATTAGGATTTCTTTTAATGCTGAAAAATTACAAAAGAGATCTATAAATCTAGAAAAAGAGGTTGCAAACTTGCGTTTAACTTATATAACAACTAAATCACAATTAATGAGCTTGTACAAAAGATCTAAAATTGAAGAATTGGTAGAAAACCAAGGCATTAAAACTTCTATGAAACCAGCATATATAATTGATATAAATGAAAAATAGAATTAGTACCAGAATAGTATCGTTGTATGTTTTTATGTGTTTCATTGCTGTTGTTGTTATTTCTAAAATATTGATTATTCAAAGGATAGATCAAGAAATCACGTCTGTTAATCTGCCTAAATTATTTAAAATTAAAGCCTCTAGAGGAAATATTTTTTCTGATGATGGTTCATTACTTGCAATTTCAATGCCATTATATAATGTTTATATGGATTTGAGTGTGATTGATGAAAATGTATTTAACTCAGATATAGTTGATTTGTCAATTTCATTACACAATTTATTTGGTAATAAATCTGCTTCCGAATATGAAAAATATTTAAGAAAATCAAGATTAAAAGAAAAGAATAAATATGTAAAACTTAAAAATAAGGTAACACATAATGAACTAAATTTAATGAAAAGTTTTCCAATTCTAAAACTTGGGAAATTTAAGGGTGGTTTAATTGTTGAGGAAAGGTTAAACAGAGAAAATCCTTTTGGTTTATTAGCAAAAAGAACAGTTGGTTTATTGAGAGATGCTAATCCAATTGGACTTGAAAGAGCATATAATCAAACCCTTTCTGGTGTTGATGGCTGGCAGTTAAAACAAAGGATTGCAAAAAATTTCTGGAGAAATGAAGATTCAGAGTTAAATTCTTTACCAAAATCAGGCAGTGATATAGTATCAACAATTAATATTGACTTTCAAGATGTTGCTCAAAAAGCATTAAAAAAATCATTAAAGTTTCATGAAGCCGATTGGGGTACAGTTGTTTTAATGGAAGTTGAATCAGGACATGTAAAGGCAATAGCAAATTTAAAATACGAAAATGGTGATTTTGATGAATATTATAATCATGCTATAGCAGAACATTCTGAACCAGGATCTACTTTTAAACTCGCTTCTGTTCTAGCAGGATTAGAGGATGGGTTTTATTCCCTTTCAGACTCTGTTGATACTGAAAATGGGACTTATCAGTTTTATGATAAAGTAATGAAAGATTCTAGAAAAGGGGGATATGGAAAAATTACTATTGGAGAGGCATTAGTGAAATCATCAAATGTTGGTATTTCAAAAATAATTAACAAATCTTATAAAGATAAACCTCAGTCTTTTATTGATAGAATATACAAAATGGGTTTATGTACTCCTTTAGAGCTTGAGCTTCCATATCCAAATAATTTATTAATAAAACAACCCGGTAAAACAGGCTGGTCAGGAGTTACTTTGCCATGGATGTCAATTGGATATTCATTAAGAATTTCTCCAATACACATGTTGACTTTTTACAACGCCATTGCTAACGAAGGTGTTATGGTTAAACCACTTTTTACTTCTGAAATTTTAAAGGATGGTCAGCAGGTTACTAAGCATTCAAAAGAAATCATCAATCCTGCAATATGCTCTAAATCATCTATTAATAAAATTACCCCATATTTAATAGATGTTATTGATAAAGGTACTGCAAAAAATATAAGAAACAATCAGTACAAAATTGCTGGTAAAACTGGTACATCATTAATCGCATATGGAAAAAATAGTGAAGAAGAAAATAAAAGATATCGAGCATCTTTTGTTGGATTTTTTCCAGCTCACAAACCGAAATATTCTTGTATAGTAGTTGTTTATAATCCTAAAGAAAACGGATTTTATGGTTCTGATGTAGCTGCACCCATTTTTAAGGAAATATCTGATAAGATATATGCATCAGATATATCTATTCATGAACAAATTCCTCAATTAGAAATTATAAAAGATTATCCATATCTCTCTCAAGGTAAAACTAATGAGGCAAATATTGTTTTGGATTATTTAAATCTTAATTATCAAACAACATCATCGCAATGGATGACACAAGATTATTCTAAAGATCAATTAATTCTAAGTAGAAGAAATATTGATGAAGATTTTGAAAATGGAATAATGCCAAATTTATATGGGATGAATTTAATGGATGCTGTTTACCTTTTAGAAAATGCAAGCTTAAAAGTAAGTTTTTCAGGCTCTGGTCATATTATTAATCAATCAATAAAAAAAGGAATGAGTTTTTCAAAAGTGAATTGATAAAATTACAGGCTTCACTATGAGATTAGAAAATTTATTAGAAGGAGTTGAAATCGTTGAACTAATTGGTTCAATCGAATGTGAAATAAATGATTTTCATTTTGATTCACGAGAAATTGGTAATTACGATTTATTTATTGCAATTTCAGGAACAAGTATAGATGGAAGTGAATTCATAGGTAATGCTATTGATAATGGCGCAACTGCTATAATTTGTAGTGACATTCCAAAACATCTTGATAAGAACGTTACGTATATAAAATCATCAAATTTAAGATCTGTTCTATCTATTATTTCAAGAAACTTTTATGACAAGCCTTCAACTAAGCTTAAATTAATAGGTGTTACAGGTACAAATGGAAAAACATCAGTTGTTAGTTTATTACATCAGTTATTTTCCAATTTAGGTCATAGTTGTGGCTTAATATCAACTGTAGAAAATATAATTGTTGACCAAAAAATCACAAGCACACATACAACTCCTGATCCTAAACAGCTCAATTTTCTATTAAGTAAAATGGTAAATAAGGGCTGTAGTTATTGTTTTATGGAAGTTAGCTCACATGCTGTAGATCAACAACGAATATTTGGTTTACATTTTGATATTGCTGTTTTTACAAATATTACACACGATCATCTTGATTATCATGAAAATTTTGAAAACTATTTAAATGCTAAGAAATTATTTTTTGATGATTTAAATAACAACTCTATTGCACTTGTAAATAAGGACGATAAAAGATCTGATTATATTTTGCAAAATACCAAAGCAGTTAAGAAAACTTTTTCTTTAAAATCCTTTTCTGAATTTAAATGTAAAATAATTCAAAACGACTTAGATGGGATGTTAATTGAAATCGATGGTCATAGTTTGTGGGTGAAATTAACAGGAAATTTTAATGCATATAATTTATTATCTATTTATTCTGTTGCAGTTTTACTAGATCAAGATATTGATAATGTTTTAAGAAATATGAGTTTGCTTTCTGCGGCAGAAGGACGCTTTCAAACCTTTAAAAACAATGAAAACATTTCTTTCATATTAGATTATGCTCATACAGAAGATGCTTTACTTAATGTTATATCTACTATAAATTCAATAAAGAAAAAAAATCAAAGATTAATTACTGTATTTGGATGCGGAGGAGATAGAGATAAACTCAAAAGACCATTAATGACTAAAGTAGCTTGTGATCATAGTTCACATGTTATTTTGACTTCAGACAACCCAAGGAGTGAAAAAATTGAAAATATAATTTCTGATATGTTAAATGGTATCAGTAAAAAAAATCTATCTAAAACAATAGTAATTAATGATAGGGAACAAGCTATAAAAACTGCTTTTTCTATTGCGCAAAGTTCTGATATAATATTAGTGGCAGGTAAAGGACATGAGAAGTTTCAAGAAATAAATGGAGTGAAGACGGCTTTTGATGACAAAGAGAAAATTTTAGAATTAATTAAACAAACATAAAGTAATGCTATATTACCTATTTGAATTTTTCGAAAACAATTATAATATTCCAGGAGCAGGAGTTTTTTATTATATCTCCTTTAGAGCTGCTCTTGCAATAATAACATCCTTACTTGTCTCTTTAGTTTTTGGTGGACATATTATTAAGATTATCAAGAATTACCAAATAGGAGAAGAAGTAAGGAAATTAGGATTAGAAGGAGAGGATAAAAAATCTGGTACACCAACTATGGGAGGTTTAATTATCCTTTCAGCAATAATTATACCTACACTTCTTTTTGCCAAACTTGAAAACATTTATATACAGGTAATGCTAATTTCAACACTCTGGTTAGGTGTTATTGGATTTGTTGATGATTATATTAAAGTATTTAAAAAAGATAAAAAAGGTTTAGCCGGTAAATTTAAAATATTAGGACAGGTAGGCTTGGGGTTAATAGTAGGTCTAATAATGGTTTTTCATTCTGATATAGTTGTAAAAGAAAAAAATGTACCAACTGAGGTAGAAGGAGTTTATGATTTTTCCGTAACTGCAGAAAAATCTTCTAAAACAACCATTCCGTTTTTAAAAAATAATGAATTCAATTACCATAATTTAACATCTTGGATAGGTGATGGGATGGTAAAATATTCCTGGTTGTTATTTGTGCTAATAGTAATTTTTGTAATTACAGCAGTTTCAAATGGTGCAAATATGACTGATGGCCTTGATGGTCTTGCAACAGGTACATCAGCAATAATTGGAGCAGCCTTGGTCCTTTTTTGTTACGTCTCAGGTAATATCATAGCTGCAGATTACTTGAATATTATGTATATACCTGATAGTGGTGAATTGGTAATTTATATGTCTGCTTTTGTTGGTGCTTGTGTTGGTTTTATGTGGTATAATTCTTTTCCTGCTCAAGTATTTATGGGCGATACTGGTAGTCTTTCATTAGGAGGTATAATTGCTGTTGTTGCAATTTTAATAAGAAAGGAATTGTTAATTCCAATTCTTTGTGGAATCTTTTTGATTGAAAATTTATCTGTGCTTATGCAGGTAAGTTATTTTAAATACACTAGAAAAAAGTTTGGAGAAGGAAAAAGAATTTTCAAAATGGCACCTATCCATCACCATTTTCAGAAAAAGGGAATTCACGAAAGTAAAATAGTAACAAGATTTTGGATTGTAGGAGTTATGCTAGCAATTTTAACAGTTGTAACATTAAAATTAAGATAATTGAATAAATCAATTTCCATATTAGGTGCTGGAGAAAGCGGAGTTGGTGCGGCTATTTTAGCTAAGAAACACGCATTTAATGTTTTTGTTTCTGATAACCACTTAATTAAAGAAAGTTATAAGAAAAAATTGGCTCAAAATAACATCGATTTTGAGGAAGGAAAACATACAGTCAATAAAATTTTAGAATCCGATTTAATTGTAAAAAGTCCAGGTATTCCAAATGAAAATGAATTAATAAAAAAAATTGTAAAAAATAAGAAGAATCTTTTATCAGAAATTGAATTTGCTCATTCCTATACAAAAGCAAAGATTATTGCAATTACTGGAACAAATGGAAAAACAACAACATCATTAATTATCTACAAAATCTTAAAAGATGCAGGTTTAGATGTTTTATTAGCAGGTAATATTGGAAATAGTTTTTCATATGAAATTTCTAAAAGAGATTATGATATTATTGTACTGGAAGTAAGTAGTTTTCAATTAGATAATATAGTTAAGTTCTCTCCTCATATTTCAATACTACTAAACATTACTCCAGATCATTTAGATAGATACAAAGGAGATTTAAAAAATTATATAAAATCCAAGTTAAGGATAACATTAAATCAAACCAAAAATGATTTTTTGATATATAATCATGATGATATAAGTTTTAATGATTTAAAAACTCATGCAAAAAAAATACCAATATCTACAGAAAAAGAAATTCAGGTAGATGGAGGATACTACAAAAACAATCAAATAAATATTAATTTAAACAATAAAGCAATGACTATAGAAAAATTAGCATTAAATGGAACACATAATATTTTTAATTCCATGGCAGCAGCAATGGCTGCAAGAGTATTTGAAGTTTCTGATGAGATTATTAGAAAATCACTTATTGACTTTGAAAATATTGAACATAGACTTGAGTATGTTATTACTGTTCATGGGATAGATTTTATAAATGATTCAAAGGCAACAAATGTTAATGCAGCATGGTATGCTGTTGAGAGCATGAACAAATCATTCGTGTGGATTTTGGGTGGTGTAGATAAAGGAAATGATTATAAAGAATTAGTTAAAGTTGCTAAAGAAAAGAAAATCAAAGCCATTGTTTGTCTTGGATTAGACAATCAGAAAATCAAAGATTCTTTTAAAAATGTAGTAGAAATTATTGAGGATGCAAATAATATGAGTGAAGCAGTAAAGAAATCATATAATATAGCAAGTTCTGGTGATGCTGTTTTACTTTCTCCTGCATGTGCAAGTTTTGATTTGTTTGAAAATTATGAGCATAGAGGAAGTGAATTTAAAAAAACAGTTAGGTCACTTTAAATGTTAAAAGTTTTAAAAAATATCCAGCTAGAAGGAGATAAGGTAATATGGGGAGTTGTGTTTGCTTTGTCAATATTTTCTATTTTACTTGTTTATAGTACGGCGGGATGGAATTTTTTATTTAATCATTTAATTAAATTATTTATTGGATTGTTTTTTTTATATCAAGTACACAAAATAAAATTTAAATATTTTGCAAAAATTGGGGTGCTTGGATTTTTTATAAGTATTGTTTTATTAATATTAGTTTTTATAATGGGAGTTACCGTAAATGGTGCTTCAAGATGGTTGTCTATTGCCGGCTTTCAGTTTCAACCCTCAGACATAGCTAAATTATCAATTCTATTATTCATGGCTAGACAGCTAAGTAAATACAGAGCTGATATTAAAAATTTTAAATATCTTTCTTTTTACATTTTATTTCCATTATTTGTTATTTGTGCTTTAATTCTTCCAAATAATTTTTCGACATCTGCTTTAATTTTTCTTAATGGATTGGTTTTAATGTATGTAGCCAAGGTAAATATTAAACACATAATTTCAATTATTAGTGTTGGAATTTTTGGCGCATCTCTGATTTATATTGTGGCAAAAATTAATCCAGAATTTACAAACCAATTTATGCCAAGATCTTCAACATGGGTTAGTAGAATTGATAGTTATTTTATTGATGAAAAACAACAAGAATTAAATCAAGATTATCAACAACAACAAGCTTTGGTTGCTATTTATAATGGCGGTTTTTCAGGAAAAGGTCCTGGAAAGAGTACTCAAAGAAATTTACTGCCATATTCATCATCTGATTTTATTTTTGCAATAATGGTTGAAGAATATGGTCTAATAGTTGGGGCTTTATTACCAATACTGCTATATCTCATATTATTTTATAGGGCTTTGAGAATAGCAAATAAGATTACTAGCGTTTTTGGAGGCTTACTTTGTGTAGGTTTAATGTTTAGTTTAGTTTTTCAAGCATTTATAAATATGTTAGTTTCGGTAGGTGTA
>JBJKXM010000041.1:0-7416 GCA_045561575.1 Flavobacteriales bacterium | reverse complement strand
AATATGCTTGTACAAACTGTCTTGCAGCATCTTATTTACCTCATCAACTACAATTGAATTTTTATACTGTTTTTCAATGATTGACATAGGCGTTTTACCTTTTCGAAAACCAGGAACAACAGCATCTTTTCTGTATTTTTTTAATACGTCATTTACTTTTTCAGAATAATCATTCTCAGAAACTTCAATTTTAATGTTAGCCATCATTTTTTTGGCCTTGCTTTGAGTAATTTTCATATCATAAATTAATTAGTCGGCAAAAATACATTTATTTATCTGATTCTAAAGAGATAAAAATCAAAAAACCCCAACAAATTGTTGAGGTTTTTTGTGCGGGTAAAGGGAGTCGAACCCCCACGCCTTGCGGCACTAGATCCTAAGTCTAGCGCGTCTACCAATTCCGCCATACCCGCAAAGGGGCACAAATATATTATTTTTTAACATTTTATCACAAATGCTTATTCTAAAGATTTATTTTTTGAGTTTTTATATAAATTTGTTTAAATCAAAAAAAATAAAAATGAGTTTAACATTAAGAGGAAAATTAAGCAGAAAATTGAGTGTTGAAAGTGGTACATCAAAAGCTGGGAAAGATTGGCAAAAACAATCTTTTCTTGTAGATACTGGTTCCCAGTATAATCCAGAGGTCTGTTTTCAATTATTTGGAGAAGAAAAAATTCAAATGTTATCACATCATAACGAAGGAGATCAGGTGGAAGTTTCTTTCAATCTTTCTTCTAGAGAATATAACGGAAGATACTTTCATAATATTGATGCTTGGAGAATAGAAAGTCTTGGTAACTCAACACATGAAGCTGTTGATCCAGATTTACCATCATTTGAAGAGAGTGAAAATTCTGATGACGATTTACCATTCTAAAAATGTCATTCTCTAACAAATTTGGAGAATTTATTAAAAAAATCTTACCTGCTCCTTTTACGATTGCGGTAATTTTATCATTTTTTACTTTCATTTTAGCATTATTCACTCAAAGTGCTGAAGATTCAAACAGTTTTTTTAAAATCCTAGGTTTTTGGGAAAAGGGATTATGGGATAATCAACTTATGGTTTTTGCTATGCAAATGATGCTTATGCTGGTGCTGGGTCATGCACTTGCTTTATCTGCTCCTTTAGAAAAAATCATTAATAAAACAACTTCATTTTGTAGTAACACAGCAAATGCAGCTGCAATCATAACATTTTCTACCCTACTTGTTTCTTTATTTAATTGGGGGTTAGGTCTAATTTTTGGAGCTATTTTTGCTCGAAAAGTTGGAGAACACGCAACAAAAAACAATATTAAACTAAACTATCCATTAATTGGTGCTGCAGGATATTCTGGATTAATGGTATGGCATGGTGGGATTTCGGGGTCAGCTCCTATAAAAATTGCGGAACAAGGGCATTTTTTAGAAGAAAAAATGGGTGTGATTTCACAATCAGAAACTGTTTTTTCTTCAATGAATTTAACAATCACATTTTTTCTTTTATTAATTCTTCCAAGTCTGATGTATTATATTGGTAAAATATCTAAATCAGAAAAAATAAATATTTACACTGATAAAAAAACAGAGTCAACTAAAATTAGTGGAGCGGAATTTCTCGACCATTCTAATATTCTTGCTTTTTTATTTGGAGGAATAATTTTGGTTTATTGTGGCTACAAAGCTATTATTTTACCAAATGAAATATCGTTAAATTTTATAACTCCTAATTTTATAAACCTAACGCTGCTTGGTTTTTGCATAATTGCTCATAAAAGTATTTTTAGTTTCGTGAGTGCAGTTAACAATGCAATTAAAGGTGCATCAGGAATACTAGTTCAATTTCCATTATATTTTGGGATAATGGGAATAATGAAGTATTCAGGTATGATAGAAATTATGTCAGATTTATTTATTATGATTTCTAATGAGAATACTTTTCCTGTTTTCACTTTTTTAAGTGCTGGAATAGTAAATATTTTTGTTCCTAGTGGAGGTGGACAATGGGCTGTACAAGGGCCAATTATTATTGAAGCAGCTTCAAAAATTGGATATTCAATACCTAAGTCAGTTATGGCACTTGCATATGGAGATCAAATTACAAATATGCTGCAACCTTTTTGGGCACTTCCTTTACTTGGGATTACAGGCTTAAAAGCAAAAGAAATTTTGCCATATACTTTGATTTTAATGTTAATAGGGTCAATTATTTTTATTTCCGGACTATTAATTCTTTAAATCCTAACATCAAAAGCATCTCTAAGACGGTTTCCCAAAGTCATAAAAGATAAAACTAGCAACATAATTGCTAAACCTGGGATAATTGCTAAATAAGCTTTATCCATAATAATATAAGAATAATGATCTTTGATTATACCACCCCAAGAAGGTATAGGTGGCTGTGCTCCAATTCCTAAAAAAGATAAGCCTGCTTCAATTAGTATTGCTGCTGCAAAATTAGCAGCTGATATTACAATAACAGGTCCAATGACATTAGGTAAAATATGTCTTGTAACAATTCTGAAAGGAGAATAAGCCAAAACTTTACTAGCTTCAACATATTGTAATTCCCTAATAGCAATTACCTGACCTCTAACAATTCTTGCAACTTCTACCCACATGGTTAATCCAACAGCTACAAAAACTTGCCAAAAACCTTTACCTAAAGCTAGTGTAATTGCAATCACCATTAAAAGAGTAGGGATAGACCAGATAACATTAACAAACCACATAATTATATCATCAGTTCTACCTCTAAAATAACCAGCTATAAGACCAAGGGTTATTCCAATTATTAACGAAATAAAAACTGCAATTAACCCAACAGCCATTGAAACCCTAACTCCATATATAATCCTACTGAGTAGATCTCGACCAAATCTATCGGTACCAAACCAAAAAGTTTGTTCTTTAATTTGGTATGGACCGACATATATTTTTGATTCAGAGGAAGAATATGTAGTGTAGTGTAGCGAATTAGCATCTTCTAAAAAATCAACTATTGGAATTTTTGTAAATGATGATTTCTTTCCAACAAAAAAATATTGAAAAAAACTATCTTTAGTATAATTGTTATTTGGTATTTGTAAAAAAACAATTTTACTTTTTGGGGGCAAAGTTGCTAACTCCAAATACATTTGATTCGCATATGGGGTTTTATCTGGAATAAATAGGTAAGAGAAAAAGCTAGAGATAAAACAAATACAAATTATAAAAAGTGAAAACAAAGATGATTTTGATGAAAGCATCTTTTTAAAGGCAATTTTATTTAAAGATCCATTTTTCATGACTTTTCAACTCTTCCCTTCCATTTAAAAGAATATATATTAGAAAATATTGATATCAAAGTTATATAAAAGGGATAAATAAATTGTAGGGGAAAAATCCATTTAATTAACTCCATTCTTTTGAAAAAGAATAGAACTGGAAGTAAAAAAATTAAATCAATAATAAGCTTAACTAAAAAAAAGTTGAAAAACACTGCAAATAATGAGTGATTAAAAAAACTGCCTACAGATAAAAAAACTATTGATAAATTAGTCAAAAAAACAATTACTGCAACAAAAATAGTATCAATATCCTTGTAGTATTTTGATTTTGCTGACCATCTTATTCTTTGATTGATAAAATCATAAAGCCCACTTACCGCATTAGTTAATACTGTAGCGTTATAATTTTTAACAAATTTTATTGAGTTAGAAAATTTATTTTTTATTGCATGTAGTAAAAAAACATCATCTCCTGAAACAATATCATTAGAGTCATAGTCGTTAAATTCCAAAAATACATTACGCCTATATGCTAAATTAGCACCATTACATAAAATAGG
The DNA here is from genome assembly GCA_045561575.1 of Flavobacteriales bacterium. GTDB lineage: Bacteria > Bacteroidota > Bacteroidia > Flavobacteriales > BACL11. The sequence continues at coordinate 3,602 of JBJKXM010000041.1, read as the reverse complement.
TTTACCTATACCTATTGCTCCTGCTGCAGATCCAATTAAAGACAAAAATTCAAGAGTTTGAATTTTACCAAAAAAATTAGATGACAAATTAAAACTAACTGGCCCAGATATTAACTTAATTTTTTCATCCTCAAAATATGAATTCATTATTGTAAGCCAACTATTACTTAATCTACAATCTGCATCAGTTGTAATAATTATTTCACTATTAGATAGATTTACTCCTTTTAAAATTGCCTGTTTTTTACCGCTAAGTTCTTTATCTTGAGTAAAAACTTTTAGATTAGACCACGCTTTTGATTGTTGATTTAAAATTTCTAAAGTTTTATCATTTGAATGATCATCAACAATAATGACATCAAACAATTGCCTATCATAATCTTGTAACTTTAGATCTTCTATTAAATGAATAATATTATCTTCTTCATTTCTTACAGCGATTACAACACTTAATCTATTTTTCTTTTTACTTTCTTTATAATTATTTCTAAACCACCCAATTAAAAAAAATAATATCATCAATAGGTAAAGAACAAATAATACATTAACAAAAAATATCATGATTTTCTAAAGAATTTAAGGCTAAAAATAAATACAGTTCCTATAACTGCTGGCAATATTAGATTTATAAGCCATAAAAGAGAAACAGCTGAAAGTATACCAACTGTATTTGATGAAAAAACTCCTAAAACAAATAAAGCCACAGAGCCTCTTACTCCTATCTCTGCAATAGTTATTGTAGGGGTAACAGTGATAAATAAAAAAATTAACATTACTGAAAACAAAGCCTCTAAGAATTGAATATCTACATTAAAAATATTCAATAATAAAATGAATTGAATTGTAAAAACGCAATATCTTAGTATTGAATATAGAAAATTAATAGAAAGATCTTTAAAATTATATAAAGAAAGAACTTCTAAATATTTAGAAAAATTTTTTAAGGATTTAAACCTATTTAATAAATTAACAATATAAGCAACATTAAAATAGAAAATCAAAAAAATTAAATTAGATATCACTAAAATGAAAGACAAAATCTTAACATCAAAAAATTTAAAAAAAGTATTTTCAAGTATAATTTCATTTTTTAGTAGAAGTAAAGAAATTGACCCAAAAATAACTGTTGTTAGTAGTTGGGACATACTGCATAAAATAGTTATAAATACAGCTTTTATTCTATCACCCTTTTCTAAACAAAAAACACGACCTCCATACTCACCAATTCTATTTGGTGTAAATGTTGATACGGTTATTCCAGAAAATACGGCTTGAAGAGATCTTAAAATTGATATGTTTTCAATTTTCCCAATCATATATTTCCACTTTACAGCCTCAAATAACCAATTTACAAACATTAAAAAAACAACAAATAAAATCGGGCCCTTATTTTGAATTAAAATATTAAACAATAAATCCAAGTTTAATTCTTCAAAACTTTTGTTTTCAATTAATTGCTTGTAGATGAAGTAAAATGAAAAAAATACAATCACAATTTTAATTATGATGCTAATGTATTTTTTAAATGGCATTGTTTAGATTTGTATACAATAATACGAAACTAATTGATTAACGAAAAGATAATTTTAGGTATAGACCCCGGAACTACAATCATGGGTTATGGTCTCATCACTATTAAATCAAAAAAATTTGAATTAATAAATATGGGTGTATTACATTTAGCAAAACTTGGGACTCATGAACTTAAGCTTAAGAAAATTTTTGAAAGAACACTACAGCTTATTGAAGAATATAAGCCAGATGAACTTGCTGTTGAAGCTCCTTTTTATGGGAAAAATGTTCAATCGATGTTAAAACTGGGAAGGGCTCAAGGAGTAGCCATGTCGGCTGCACTATATAGAGACATTCCAATTTTTGAATACAGTCCTAAAAAAATTAAAATGTCAATAACAGGAAATGGAAATGCTAGTAAAGAACAAGTTGCCTCAATGTTAAAGTCACTATTTAATTTACAAGAACTTCCAAAACATCTAGATGCAACTGATGGTCTAGCTGCGGCTTTATGTCATCACTTTCAAAGAGATAAATCAACAAATTCAAAAAGTTATACTGGATGGAAATCGTTTATTACTGATAATCCAAAAAAGGTTAAATAGCATTTCTAATTTTATCTGCTATTTGCTGCATCTCTTCACTTGATAAATTTAGCTTAGGCTGGTTAAAATTAATATCATTCATATTGTCAAGAGGTATTAGATGAATATGTGCATGAGGAACTTCTAATCCCATAACAACTATTGATATTCTTTTACAATGAATTACTTTTTTCATACCATTAGCTACAATCTTTGCAAATCCCCATAAGTTTTGATACTCATCAGATTCTAAATCAAAAATATAATCAATCTCATTTTTTGGAATTACCAAAGTATGTCCTTTTTTAAGAGGATTTATATCTAAAAAAGCATAAAACTTATCATTTTCATGAACTTTGTAAGAAGGAATTTCTTTTCTTACAATTTTGGTAAATATAGAAGACATTTATAAGCTTATCTTTAATATCTCAAATTTTATCGTTCCATTAGGAACAACAATATCGGCAACATCTCCTACTTCCTTTCCTATCAATCCTTTACCAATCGGAGAGCTTGCAGAAATTTTCTTTTGAGATAAATCTGCCTCAGATTCAGATACAATAGTATAACTCATTTCAGAATTATTAGCTAAATTTTTAATAGTAACAACAGATAATAAACTAACCTTAGAATTGTCTAACTTACTTTCATCAATAACTCTGGAGTTACTTAAATCAACTTCTAATTTAGCAATTCTGGCTTCTAGTAAACCCTGAGCCTCTTTAGCTGCGTCATATTCAGCATTTTCAGATAAATCTCCCTTGTCTCTGGCCTCAGCTATTTGATTGATAACATTAGGCCTATCAACAGTTTTTAGCTTGTTAAGCTCGTCTTTAAGATCATCATAACCTTTCTTTGACAAATAGATTATATCACTCATACTTTTTTAAAATTAAAAAAATAAAGAATTAGAGTTACAGGTTTATTCTCGCCCCAATTGCGTGAGACCCTTGAAAAGGATCAGTATGTCTATAAGAATAATCTAAACCAAAAGTGCTTCCATTACCCATCGGAAGCTCAATTGTAAAACCAGCTGAAGGTCCTCTTAATGCTGTTGTTCTTGTTGCAGCATCATTTAAACCATCTTCATATGTGTAACCAGCACGAATCATAAAATATTCTTTATAGGAATACTCCGCACCCAATCTGTATTGATCTTTTTGAAAAGAATTAGATGTAAATGTTCCAGCACCAGTTAATCTATGTACATTAACATTTATATCGTATGACAATCCTATATTTAACAAGGCTGGTAATTCAAACTCTGAAGATCTTTGCTCAACTGTCATTTCATAATCTGGATTTAAATAATTTCTAAATGAAATACCATCTCCTGAGAATGACATTCTTGGACCTACATTTTTTAATGAAATACCAAATTTCAGATTATCCTTTGCCCCTGTTACATATTGGATTCCTGCATCAAGTGCAATTCCATTAGCTCCAACATTTGATATTTGCTCTGAAATCATTTTTACAGTTAATCCACCATATATACTATTTGAA
>JBJKXM010000040.1:0-7523 GCA_045561575.1 Flavobacteriales bacterium | reverse complement strand
ATCTAGATCTAAAATCTTTTTGTGTAAATCTATTCTAATATCATGTATTATGCCATTTCTAATTGGGGTTAGAAAAAAAAGCGCTAAGTATCTGAATAGATTTTTTAGAAAAAACATTGCCAAAACTAAAATACAAATAAGCAATAGAGCCTCTACATTTCCTTTTTCATCAATTGTTTTGCTAATTAAAAAATAAAAATTTTCTTTTATTGATGAAGCATCTAAAGTTAATGCCGGAGCCTGATGTGTTTTTTCTTGTGTGCCAAAAAGTATCCCCAAAAAAGGAATAACCATTGTTAAAGAAAAAAGGGAAAAAATAACACTTAAGATATTTGAAAAAATATTTAAAAAAACATAGGAAGAATATGTTTTAATATATTTTAATATTCTAAGAAAGAAATGCATACAACAAAGATAAGAAAGGAATGTTTATTTTTGCTAACATATGGAATCTACACGACAAAAGAAGGTGGCTCGATTAGTTTTAAAAGAACTCTCTCAAATTTTTAATATTGAGTCTAATAATATTTTAGGTACAATAATGATAAGTATAACAGGAGTAAGAATCTCTCCTGACTTAGCATATGCAAATGTCTTTTTAAGTATTTTTCCGGTTAATAATCCTCAGGAAGCTATTGTAAAAATTAAAAAAAGCGGATCACTTATAAGAAAAAAATTAGGTTTGGCAGTAAGGAATCAATTAAGAGTAGTTCCTGAATTAAATTTTTTCATTGATGACTCTGCCGAATATGCGGAAGAAATTGATAAATTGCTTAAAAAGTAATTTAACATGAATCTCCCTTTCTATATAGCCTGGAGATATTTTCTTTCAAAAAAGAAAATCGGTTACGTTCATTTATTATCATTTATTACGCAAATAGGTATTGCAATTGGAACTGCTGCTCTTGTAATAGTTTTGTCTGTTTTCAATGGATTTGAAAATTTAGTTCTTAGCATGTATAATGTTTTTGATCCTCACCTTAAAATTAGTAGTTCAGAAGGGAAAACATTTAACAGTAAAGAGATAAATGAATTTCTATTGACAAATGATGAAATTGCTGTTTTTTCTTCTACACTTGAAGAAAAGGTATTAGTAGAATACAATTCTAAACAGCATATTGCAAATATTAAAGGGGTTGATAGTATGTATAATTCATTAACAAATTTTGATTCAGTAATTATTAATGGAAGTTATATTGATGAATATAAAAATTCAAATGTTGCTGTAATTGGAAGGGGTGTTGCATATTATCTATCTATGAATATAGGTTCTGTATTTGATAATATTCAAATCTATTTGCCAAATCGAAATAGCTCTAATTTACTTGAGATTGATAAAGCATTTAGTAGTGCGTCTGTATCTCCAGTTGGTATTTTTGGAATTCAACAAGAAATAGATTCGGAGTATATAATTACGTCTCTGAATTTTTTACAACGTTTAATAAAAAAAGACAATCATGTGTCTGCAATTGAAATAAGACTTTTTGATAAATCTAAAATGTTAAAAGTTCAGGAGGATCTTATTTTTTTTTTAGGGGAAGATTATTTGATTAAAAATCAATATCAGCAACAAGAGTTTTTATATAAGATTCTGAATACAGAAAAGTTAATTGTTTTATTAATTTTATTATTTATTGTATTGATATCTTCTTTCAACATTATTAGTTCTTTAACTGTGTTGATTATTGATAAGAAAAAAGATATTCAAAGCTTATTTAATATGGGTTTAGATGTGTTTTCTGTCAGAAAAGTATTTATTTATAAAAGTATGCTTGGTATTTTTTTCGGTAGTTTTTTAGGATTATTGATAGGTTTTACAATAGCATTTTTACAACAAGAATTTGGTTTTGTAAAAATGGGAGAAGGAAGCTTTGTGATTGATGTTTATCCTGTTAAAATTTTACTAGTAGATCTAATTTTTATTCAATCAATGGTGTTGGTTATAGGTTTTTTAGCTTCCTGGACAACTACTAGGATTATGCTAAAGTGGTTCTAGTAATTACTAAAATTCTTTGTTACGTTATCTAAAATTTCTAAAACCTCTTGTTCTGAATTTGATGTTACCATTTGTGTTCTATATTTTTTAAAGTTTGGTATTGCCTTGAAGTAAGAGCTATAGTGTCTTTTCATTTCAGCTATACCTGTTCTTTCCCCTTTCCAAATTACAGAATGTTTTAGGTGTCTTTTACAAACATCAACTCTTTGATTAATATTAGGCTTTGCTAGCAACTCATTAGTTTTCAAGTAGTGTTTAATTTCATTAAATATCCAAGGATAACCTATAGCTCCCCTTCCAATCATCACCCCATCTACTCCATATTTGTTTTTAACTTCTTTTACTTTTTGAGGGCTATCTACATCTCCATTTCCAAAAACGGGTATGTGCATTCTTGGATTGTTTTTAACCTCACCAATTAATGTCCAATCAGCTTCTCCTTTGTACATCTGTTTTCTTGTTCTTCCATGAATTGAAATTGCTTGAATCCCAACATCTTGTAGTCGTTCTGCAACTTCAACAATATATTTTGAGTTTTCATCCCAGCCTAATCTTGTTTTTACAGTTACCGGTAAATCAGTTGAGTTAACAATTTCTTTGGTCATTGAAATCATTTTAGGAATATCCTGTAAAATTCCAGCCCCAGCTCCTTTATTCGCAACTTTTTTCACGGGGCATCCATAATTGATATCAATAATTTCTGGTTTTTCTTTAGCACAAATTTCTGTAGCTTGTTTCATTGAAGAAATATCACTGCCAAAGATTTGAATTCCTATAGGTCTTTCAAAATCATAAATGTCTAGTTTTTGGGTGCTTTTAACTGCATCACGAATCAGTCCTTCTGATGAGATAAATTCAGTATACATGACATCAGCTCCATTTTCTTTACACAAGGCTCGAAATGGTGGATCACTAACATCTTCCATTGGGGCTAATAAAAGAGGAAACTCCCCTACATCAATATTTCCTATCTTTACACTCATAATTTTTGGCTAAAATAATAATATTGAATTTAAAAGGAATTTTTTCTAATCGTTCATCATTGTTTAAAGTTTTCATTCTTTTAGCAATACTTTTTACTTCTTTTTTTGTTCATCATTTATTAGCCCTTGGCTTAATTTCTTTATTATTTGAAAATGGATTTAATCTTTTTTTTAGTTATGATTTAGCATCCCAAACCTCTGTTAATGTTTTAAAAATTGTTCAGCTATTTAGCGCAGTAGGTACTTTTATTACTCCAATATTGATATACGGATATTTAACCAATTTTAACTTTGGGATTAATACTTTTTTTTCAAGAAAAAGTGTTGTTTTAGCTATAAGTATAATAATTATAATTACTCCTTTAGTTACTTATTTGATAGAGCTATCAATGTCAATAGAATTTCCATTTTGGCTTCAAAATTTTGATAGAGATTCTGAGCCTATTGTTTTGGCTTTTTTAAAAATGAATGGTTTTTCAGATCTAATATTTAATTTGTTAATCATGGCTATTATACCTGCATTTGGTGAAGAGCTTTTCTTTAGAGGATTTTTACAAAATACTTTTCTGAATTTCTTTAAAAGCTCTCATATAGCAATTGTTTTAACTTCAATTTTATTTAGTTTAATTCATTTTGATTTAGAAGGGTTTATTCCGAGGTTATTTCTTGGAGCTATACTTGGATATATGTTTTTGTGGACTCAATCTTTATGGGTTCCAATAATAGCCCACTTTGTTAATAATGCATTAGCAATTATTATTTCATATCCTTATTTTAAATCATATGAAATCGTTCAAAATTTTAATCACTATGGTGAGTCATCATTACCTCATGCTAGCCTCGGCGCAATAATTTTTAGCTTGGTTTCAGTTTCGGTATTACTATATCTTTTATATAGTAATTCTATGAGGGTTAAACAAGAAAATTAATATTCTCCTTTTCTTGTAGAATAATTAATTTTTAATGCATTTGCTTTTCTAAGCTCCTGCTTTACATCAGTAACGATTCCCATTTTAACAGTTTCATCGGCTTTGATTGAAGTAGTCATGTAAGGAATTTCTTTCTCATCTTTTGCTTCTCTTTCTGTGGCAATGAATTCTTGAATATCACCAACTTCAGCAAAAGCATCATTAAGTTGTATTCTAGCTGATGTTCCATAAGAAGCTTGCATTCTCTTAACTGGGGATCCAATATAAATATAGCTAACAAGAGATTTTTTCTCCATCTTCTTTATTTCTGTTGCTTTAGGTGTGACTACAGAAACAAATAAAGTCGTCTCTCTCATTACAGTAGTTACCATAAAAAAGAAGAGTAACATAAATACAATATCAGGTAAAGAAGCCGTTGAAATTGCCGGCATTCCTTTATTTCCACTTTTTTTAAATTTACTCATTATGAATTTCCTCCTATGTTTTTTGGTTCAGCCTCAGAAATTTTCTGAGGATATAATTTTCTGATTTCTTTTTGATCAGTCTTATTTAAGTCATTATACCTTTCTCCAAATTTACTTAGCGCCGCTTTATTTCTAAGTTCATTATATGCAGCGGCTAATTCATTTTGCACTCTTATATACATTTTATATGAAGTTCCTCTGTCATTTTGAAGAGAAATAATAGCTTTTTCTGGATTTTCAGATAAATCTTCTCTTGCTCCATTATTATCAATAAATCTTTTTGCACCATCTCTTAGTTGAGAAATATCCATCATTTCACCTTCAACCAATAATTGATTGTTTGAGTTGATTAAAACAACATATATATTTCTCGCATTAATTTGAGAGTCATCTTCAGGCTGATCTTCTTCAGGCATTGGTGGTAGCTTTCTAGCAATACCTGTGTCAATATCCATTGTAGTTGTTACAAGAAAGAAAATCAATAATAGAAATGCAATGTCAGCCATTGACCCTGCATTGATTTCTGGTAAACCTCTTCGTTTACTTGCCATTATCTGCTAAATAGTTTAGATAACTCTGAATATAAAATTGCCCCAACTGCTAGAAATGCTAAAGAGTAAAACATAATTAATCCCATGCCTACATTTTTTGATTCAGTAGCACTAATTTTATATTTTTCATAAGATTGTAATACTTCATCAGAAGCAAAAACATAAGAGGCAATACAAACAACTAACAATCCTAAAATTGTATAAAGAGTTTTTTTAGCGTTCTTTGTGTTTGAAATAATTTTTTTAACTCCAAAAGATAGTGCAGTTAAAGCAGCAAAGCCAATCATTATATATGTTAAAATGATTCCTATATTAATGATACCTTCCATATTACTTGTTTTTTACTAGTAAATCAATAAGAGAAATAGAAGCGTCTTCCATTGAATTAGTAATCGAGTCAACTTTTGAAATCAGATAATTATAAAATACTTGAAGAATCATAGCAACAATTAGACCAAATACAGTCGTCAAAAGCGCAACTTTAATACCACCAGCCACAAGAGATGGTGAAATATCTCCAGCTGCCTCAATTGCATCAAAAGCCCCAATCATACCTATTACAGTCCCCATGAATCCAAGCATTGGTGCAAGAGCAATAAAAAGTGAGATCCAAGAAAGCCCCTTTTCTAAAAGCCCCATTTGAACACTTCCGTATGAGATAATAGATTTTTCAACCATATCAATTCCTTCATTAGCTCTATCTAATCCTTGATAAAATATTGAAGCAACAGGTCCTTTTGTATTTCTACAAACTTCTTTTGCAGCATCAATTCCTCCATTTTGCATAGCATTTTCAACACCCGCTAATAACTTATCTGTATCAGTAGTAGCCATATTTAGGTAAATAATTCTCTCAATTGCTAGTGCTAATCCTAAGATTAAACATAAAAGAACAATACCCATAAAACCAGGACCCCCTTCAATAAATTTCTGTTTTATAATTTGGTGAAATGATGCTGATTCTACTACTTCAGCAGCAGGTTCATATGTTGTTGACATTTCTTCAGAACTGTCCATTGTTTCCGTAATATTTGTGTCAGTCAGAGAATCTGATTGAGCATTAATTGAGTAATTTCCAATTAGAAGGAAACTAAGTACTGTAAAGAGTGCTATAATTTTTTTCATTTTTCTTTTAAGTTTAATTGTAGATGCGCAAATTTATAAAAATATTATAAAGCTTGCATGTATAGTTCGTTAACTTTATTCCAGTTAATTATATTAAAAAATGCGTTAATATAATCAGGTCTCCTGTTTTGATAATTCAAATAATATGCATGCTCCCAAACATCTAGCGCTAGAATTGGAGTGCCATCACAATATCCCTTCATCAACGGATTATCTTGATTAGGTGTTGAACACACACATAATTTTCCATTACTCACACAAAGCCATGCCCAACCAGATCCGAATCTTGTTGCGGCTGCTTTTGAAAATTCATTTTTAAAATTTTCAAAAGATCCAAATTGATCAGTTATAGCTTCTGATAAAGATCCAGTTGGTTCACCACCTCCATTTGGAGATATTATTTCCCAAAAAAGACAATGATTATAGTATCCCCCACCATTATTTTGGACAGCAGGACTTAGGTTGTCTGACTTGCATATTTCTTCAATTGTTTTTCCTTCAAGATCAGTTCCTTCGATTGCATTATTAAGATTATTTGTGTAACCATTATGATGCTTTGAATGGTGAATTTCCATTGTTCTTGCATCAATATTTGGTTCTAATTCATTGTATGAATAGTTTAATTTAGGTAATTCAAATTTCATAATTAATTATATCTGTTAAATTAGTATTTGCCAGGCCTCCATTACTTTGTCCTGGTTAAGTAATTTTTTTGCTAAAATATGCTTTTCTTCGGTTTTTAAAGTTAAGCTTTCTTTATTTTTTTGTGTTGGTATAGAATCTACAGATGCTAATATGGCAAGTTCATGACCAGTGAAAATTTTACTGTTAATTATTTCCTTAGGTAGCTTATCAAACCCAACCCCTAGCTTTGCAATTGGTTTTGCAATTTCAAAAAGACTGTTTTCTGTTGTTTGGCCATACCAATTTAGACCTAATCTCGATACAATATCCAGTTTTATTGGATCAACGTTATTATTAGAGTCCATTATATTTTCATCAAGATGAATTTTAAGTATTTCACAAACAACTAGATTTCCAGCTCCACCTTCTTTACCAAGTTCAATAATCTGATTTACTTTACATTCAAAATTTACAGGAGCTTCTTTTACAAGATTGCCATCAATTACAGAAGCTTTAACTTTAGTAAAGCCTGCTTTTTCAAATTCATCAACATTACTGCCATAGTTGCCTGATGATAACGAAACTTGTTGAACAATTTTTTTATTGGCAAGTGCTATAACACACTCTTTGTGTTTGATTACATTTTTAAGAGTATCTTTTTTGGTGTTATCACTCATTCTGTTCACTGGTGAAAAGACTATTATTGGAGGAGTGACAGAAAAAATATTAAAAAATGAAAAAGGACTGAGGTTGCTTATTCCGTTTTCATCCTTTGTGCTAACAAAAGCAATTGGTCTTGGTGTAATAGTAGATGTTAAAAGTCTATATAAATCTTTGCTTTTTAATGAGTT
>JBJKXM010000039.1:0-44551 GCA_045561575.1 Flavobacteriales bacterium | reverse complement strand
TTATTTAACCAATCATTAATTTTATTAGCAACTTCCTCAAATACTTTTGGGTCAAAAGGGGATTTAATTTTTGCTAGTTTTACTAAATCTAGAAATGACATAGAACCACCTGCTTTACATAACTCTAAATAATCTTTCCAAGCAGATTCTTTATCTTCTTTCATTCTAATCCAAAATTGAAATGCACAAACTTGAGCTAAAGTATAATCTATGTAGTAGAATGGCATTTCATAAATATGAGATTGTTTCTGCCAAAATCCACCATTTTTGAGAAAATCAAGATTATCATAGTCTTTTCCAGGTTGATATATTTTTTCTAGATTCAGCCATTGATTTTTTCTTTCTTTTGGAGTGGCATTTGGATTTTCATAAATCCAGTGCTGAAAATGATCAACTAATGCTCCATATGGAAGAAAAGCTAATGAACCAGCAATATGTTTAAATAAAAATTTATCAGTATCTTCTTTAAAAAATAAATGCATCCAATCCCAAGTTAAAAATTCCATGCTCATAGAATGAATCTCACATGCTTCATATGTAGGCCATAAATATCGATTTACTGGCTGTTTTCTGCTTTGATAGCATTGGAATGCATGTCCAGCTTCATGAGTTAAAACAGTTACGTCGTGGTCAGTTCCATTAAAATTTGCGAAAATGTAAGGTCTTTCTAATGATGGAAATGAAGTACAAAATCCACCACCAGATTTACCAGCTCTATTATCTAGATCCATTAATTCCTCATCAATCATCATATTAAAAAATTCTCTTGTCTCTTTTGATAGTTCACTATACATTGTTTTTGCTTGCTCTACTTGAAAATCAACACCACCTTTTGGTTTTGGATTGCCTTCTTTAAAATATAGTGTGTCATAAACAAACATTTTATCATATCCGAGAATCTCTTTTCTTTTTTGATTAATTTTTTGAACTAGAGGAACAATATGTTTTACAATTTGTTTTCTATATTCACTTACCTCATTAGCTCCGTAGTCTGATCTACTCATATTGAGATAACCTAGGGGGATGAAATTATCAAAATTTAGAATTTTTGCTTTTTCATTTCTAAGCTTAACAAGCTTGTCAAATATTGAATCAAGTTCATTTTCATTTTCTTTAAAGAAACCATCCATAAGCATATAAGCTTCTTTTCTTGTACCTCTATCAGTATCTTGCATGTATGGAGATAGACCAGTTAGATTTAATGTTTTTCCTTTATATTTAATTTCAGCACCTGCTAATAGTGATCTGTATTTATTTCTTAATTCATTTTCTTCTTTCATTAACCCAACAAGTTTTGAGTCAAATGACTTAAGTTCCATTGAAATTAAATTAAAATAATGTGCCCCAAATTCATTTAATAGTTCTTTTTTGAATTTACTTGAATCAATGGCCTTTGTAAATTTATTATCGACTTCAGCAATCTCAGGTCCTATTTCATTATAAAATTTATTTTCTTTTATTGCATTTTCATCTTTGGTATTTCTAGCAAAATTTAGATGAGCTATACTACCAAAACTGTGATACTCTTTTTGTATTTTTTGATACTCTTCAATAATTTTTATTTGTTTTTCGGCATTTTCAGCTGATGAGAAATTTTCAATCATCAATTCAATTTTATTCTTGAACTTATCTAAGTCAACTCTTTGATATGGGTATTCACTGTATTTCATCTTATTCCGTTTCTTTTTTAGTTTTCTTTTTAGTTTCCTTATTAGAGCTCTTAATTAAATTCACAGACTGCATGATGTTATACCACTGAATAACTTTTTTTATATCTGATATATAAACTCTATTCTCATCATATTCGGGAAGAATATCTCTAAAATAATTCATTAACTCATCTTTAGAAGACTTGTGATTTATTGATGGCCCACAAGATGTTTTTTTTGCGATTTCTGTAAATATATCCGAAATTGGAACAGTATCATTATATGTGTAAATTCCAATTTCATCTAAAAGGTTAGCTTGGTTGTGAGAATATATTGCAGTTCTTTTTTGATCAGTTAATGATTCAATAATTACTGTATTATTTGATCTTGAGATAATTTTAAATAATCCTGGTTTTCCAGAAACATTAATTATTCCTTCTAATTTCATATAAAATCTTTCTACAAAGTTACATTATTATCAAGGATGTTAAACCTATTATTAAAAATATATTTGTAATATTGACAATTATCTGAAAGATGATTTCATCCGAAAAAAAACAAAAAAAACAAATTATTTCTTGGTCTTTATATGACTTTGCTAATCAGCCTTATTCAACTTTAATAATTACTTTTATTTATAGCGCTTTTTTCGTTAATTATATTGCTGCTGACGAACAAGAAGGTACTTTTTTGTGGGCAAATGCAATTTCAATCACTGCAATAACTGTTGCATTTATATCTCCAATTTTAGGTGCATTTGCTGATAATACTGGCTATAGAAAATCTTTTCTTGTCTTTTTTACATTAATGTGCTGTTTATTTACTTCTTTACTTTACTTTCCTGATCAAGGAGATATTTATTTAGCATTAACTTTTGTTATTTTTTCTAATATTTCTTTTGAAATGGGAACTGTTTTTTGCAATTCTTATTTAAATGATTTGTCTTCAAAATCTAATATTGGAAAAATATCTGGAAATGCTTGGGGCATAGGTTTTGTTGGAGGTCTTTTAGCATTACTAATATCATTTTTGCTATTTGATGTTAATGATACTAGCCAAGTTAAGCAAGTTAATATTTTTGTTGCTATTTGGTTTTTGGTATTTAGTCTTCCAACATTTATTTTTTTAAAAGATAGAAAGAGAGAAAAAATTTCAAGAAAAAAAATATCGTCTTCATTTACTTCAATATTTCAAACATTTAAAGAGATTTCAAAGTATAAAAAAATAGTAAATTTCTTAATTGCTAGATTATTTTATAATGATGGTTTAATAACGATTTTTGCACTCGGTGGAATTTATGCAATAGGAACTCTTAATTTTTCTATGAAAGAAGTTCTAATACTTGGAATTATTTTAAATGTATTTGCAGCTTTAGGTTCATTTGTATTTGGTATTGTAGAAGATAAAATTGGAGCAAAGAAAGTTATTAATTTTTCATTATTCATTTTAGTTATATCAACTACTTTGGCTTTCATTTCACCTTGGACAAGTTTTCCTAAAGAAACTTTCTGGGTTGCAGGCGTTTTACTTGGGACTATGGTAGGTCCTAATCAATCTTGTAGTCGATCTTATATGGCTCAAATAATTCCTGAAAACAAAAAAAATGAATTTTTTGGTTTTTATGCTTTTACTGGAAAAGCCACTTCATTTCTAGGCCCACTAATGTTTGGTTTTCTTACAAAAATGTATAGTCAACAAATTGGATTGTTAAGTGTTCTTTTATTTTTTATAATTGGCTTTGTAATTTTTAACTTTAATCAAGCAAAAGAATAATATGATTAAAGAAAAATTTGATGTTTCAATAGTTGGTGGTGGAATTGTTGGTCTTGCAACAGCATATAAAATACAAATTACATTTCCAAAATTAAAAATTGTCGTTCTAGAAAAAGAGGATTCTTTAGCGTTTCATCAAACAGGAAGAAATTCAGGTGTTATTCATTCTGGTTTATACTATAAGCCTAATAGTTTTAGAGCTAAGAACTGCGTAGAGGGAAGAAAACAACTAGTAAAATTTGCAATAGAAAATAAAATTGATCACGAAATTTGTGGAAAAATTGTTTTGGCTAAAGATGATAAAGAGTCTGAAAGATTAAAAAAATTAAAAACTAATGGAGAACAAAATGGATTAATAGGCTTAAGAATTCTTAATAAATCTCAACTTAATGAAGTTGAACCATATGCAGGTGGTATTTCTGCATTATATGTGCCAGAATCTGGAATTATAAATTACAAGCAAACAACGGAAAAGTTAGCCGAAAAGATAATTTCCATTAATAATAATAGTAAAATTATCTGTTCATGTAAGGTTCTTGATTTTGACAGTTCATTTTTATACACTAGCAAAGGCAAAATTTCCTCTAAAAATAATATTTTTTGCTCAGGGCTTTTTTCTGATAGATTAGCCAAAAAAGATAATTTGATAACTAATATGAAAATTGTTGGATTTAGAGGTGATTATTTTAAATTAACTAAAGAAGCTAAGTACAAAGTAAAACATTTAATTTACCCAGTGCCAAATCCAGAATTTCCTTTTCTTGGAGTCCATTTAACTAGAATGACTGATGGTAATATTGAGTGTGGTCCAAATGCTGTATACACATTTAAACGTGAGGGGTACAAAAAATATTCCTTTAGTTTAAAGGATATGTTAGATTCACTTTTTTTTATTGGTACAATAAGATTGTTCATAAATCATTGGAAATTTGGTTTAAATGAATATAAGAGGTCTTTTTCAAAAAGATTATTTTTGAGAGATTTACAAACTTTACTACCATCTTTGAATTTAGAAGATATTGAAAAGGGAAAAAGTGGTGTAAGAGCAATGGCTCTCGGTAAGGATGGTGAAGTTATTGATGACTTTAAGATTGTTAAGAGTAAAAGAAATATACATGTTTTAAATGCTCCATCTCCTGCAGCAACGGCTTGTCTATCTATAGCAGATAATATTGTTGATGTTGCAAGAAAAGAGTTTAGATTAAATTAAAATTATGATTAAATTTTTTGGTCTACTTTCAAAAAAGAAAAAAATAAAAATAAAATCGTTAGTATCAATATATTGCCAAACACTTGATGAGGTAATTGATGGCGGTTTCGTAGAAATCAAAGACTTTATCAATAATAACAATAACCTTGAAAATAATCCAAATTTACAGCATAATGATATTAAATGGTTTAGAATTATTATTTACCTAGGCAACCTAAATAATTTAAATTCACATTTTGAGGAAAATGAAGTGATGCAGCTAAGAAATTTAATAGTTGATGAAATTTTTACTGATTTAAATGAAAATAAGAGAATTTCAGAGGTAGAAAGTTTCTTGCAATATGAAGGATATTTCCTTGATTTAATGAACGAATTTGGTTCTGAGATTGACGCTATGGCATTTGCCATTTTTGATAAGTATAATATCAATGATTTTCAGGGTGAGTTATTTAAGAGAAAAAATAAACCTAATCCAATTTTTATAAGTGAAATGAAAAATTTAATTAAGCACTTTATATGGAATTGGGATGAATACTTACAAAAAAATAAACTAAAATTTTAAATTCCAGTATAATTACTTGGACTTATATTCTTTAATTCTTCTTTAATTTTATCATTTATTTCTAATGAATCTATAAATTCTTTAATAGTTTTATTTGTTATTTTGGAATTTAGCCTTGTTAACTCCTTTAATGCTTCGTATGGATTTGGATATCCCTCTCTTCTTAAAATTGTCTGTATAGCCTCAGCGACTACAGCCCAGTTTTCTTCTAAATCGTAATTGATTTTTTCTTCATTAATAACTAATTTGTTGATTCCTTTTTTTAATGATTTTATAGCAATCAGTGAGTGAGATATAGGAAGACCAACGTTTCTTAAAACTGTACTGTCAGTTAGATCTCTCTGTAGTCTTGAAATTGGTAATTTATTTGCCATAAAAGTACAAATACTATTAGCTATTCCTAAGTTTCCTTCTGCATTTTCAAAATCAATTGGATTTACTTTATGAGGCATAGCTGATGAGCCAACTTCATTTTTATTTATTTTTTGTTTGAAATAATCCATTGATACATATGTCCATATGTCTCTTGAATAATCAATTAGTATTGTGTTTATTCTTGAAATGCCGTGCATTATTGCAGCTAAATTATCATAATGTTCAATTTGAGTTGTGGTTTGTTGTCTTTTTAAGTCTAATGCATTTGATAAAAAGTTATCTGAAAAATCAGCCCAATTTATTTCTGGAAATGCAACATTGTGAGCATTGAAATTTCCAGTAGCTCCACCAAATTTTGCTGAATGTGGTATGTTTTTTAGTAATTTAATTTGGTTTTTAATTCTTTCAATAAATACCATTATTTCTTTGCCCATTTTAGTTGGTGATGCAGCTTGCCCGTGAGTTCTTGCTAACATTGAAATGTTTTTCCATGAATTAGCTTGCTTTTCTAATAGTTTTATTAATTCTGTCAGCTCTGGATATAAAACTTCTTCAAGTGCTTTTTTTATTGAAAATGGTACAGCTGTGTTATTGATATCTTGAGATGTTAATCCAAAATGAATAAATTCATTAAATTCTGAAAGTGATAATTCATCAAATTTTTCTTTAATGAAATATTCTACTGCTTTAACATCATGATTTGTAATTGATTCAATTTCTTTAATCCTAATTGCATCTCCTGAAGAAAAATTAGAATATATTTTTCTAAGGGTTTCAAACTTTTCTGAGGGAAAGTGATTTAATTGTATAATTGAGCTATTACAAAGCGCGATGAAATATTCAATTTCTACCTGAATACGAAATTTAATTAATGATGATTCAGAAAAATATTGTTGTAGTTCTTGTGTTTTTGAATTATATCTTCCATCAATTGGACTAATTGCATCAAGAGGAGAAAATTTCATCTTTTTTTTACAAAATTACGTAAATAAAACATAAGTTTTTTCTTATTTGTCTTATCATTTCATTTTTAATTATTTTTGTGATATGACCACTTTAATAGTCATATTCTCAGTAATATTATTAATACTTGGATTAATTGGTTCTGTTTTACCAATTATCCCTGGCCCTCCTGTTTCTTTTATTGGCTTGCTACTATTACATTTATTTACTCCATTTTTTTTATCTGAAGATATTCTAATATATTTTGCTTTGGCTGCTGCAATAATTACCTTTTTAGATTATTGGTTACAAATTTATTCTGTAAAGATATTTGGAGGTGGAAGAGCATCAACTATAGGAGTTGTTATTGGAATTCTTTTTGGTGTCTTTTTATTTCCACCTTTTGGAGTTATTGTTGGCCCGTTCATTGGGGCTTATGTTGGTGCAATAATTGAATCTGACTTTGATTTAATAAAATCTTTTAAAATTGCTTTTGGTTCTCTTATTGGTTTTTTAGGAGGTACAGTTTTAAAATTTATATATTCTTCTTATGTTATTTGGGAATATGTAAGTTTTATTTTTTAAAAATTATTATTAAAAAGATTCAATATTCATCTTTTCTAATATTATACTTTCTATTAGTTTTTCTAAATCTTTTAGTTCCTTAGGTGCCCCATAATAATTTTTAATTGTTTTTTTATTTATCGTAACATAAGTGGTAGGCAAATCAGAAATATTCTCAGTATATTCTGATTTCAGATTATTAAAATTTATTTCCTTCGCTTTATTAAGAATTTTATTTATTTCCTTTTGGTTTAATTCTAAATAAAGATTACCTAATTTTTTTACAAATTTTTTACCATAATAAATTACTTCTCCGTTATTAAAAATATTAATTGTGAATATAGGACATGTTCCAAAGCATGCTGTTTTTTCTAGAGAAATTATTTTTGTTTTATCTGTAGATAGTTCTTCTGAATTTGAGTTTAAACTCTTAGAATAATAAGTGGTACTAGTCAGTTTACAAGAAGATACAATTAAGAAAAAGAGGAAAAGATAATTTTTCATTATCTATTTTCTTCTTTGTTTCATTTTTTGTTCTTGTAGTTTTTGCATTTCTTCTAACCTCTTTTGAAATTTAGATTTTTTTCTTGGTTTCTTTTTATTTTCTTCTATTTCTCTAAGTAATGCATCATCATCAATAAAACGCCTCATTAGAAATTGTTGAGAGAACGTAAACATGTTAGCAAGAAAATAATAGTAACTCAAACCAGCCGCATAATTATTAAAGAAACCAAGGAACATTACTGGCATAAGGTACATCATCCACTTCATTTGTGCCATTTGACCAGTTGCCATTTGACTGTTCATTCTTGTGTAAAGTAAGGTTGATATTGTCATTAGTAATGTAAAAAGGCTGACATGATCTCCATAAAAAGGAATTTCAAATGGAAGATCTAAAATAGAATCATATGCTGATAAATCATCTGCCCATAAAAATGCCTCAGATCTTAATTCTATTGAAGCAGGGAAAAACCTAAACATTGCTATGAGAATAGGAAATTGAAATAACATTGGTAAACATCCACCCATAGGATTAACTCCTGCTTTTCTATAAAAATTCATTGTTTCTTGCTGAGCCTTCATAGGGTCTTTTGACTTATGTTTTTCTGTAATTTTATCTATTTCGGGCTTTAAGACTTTCATTTTAGCTTGAGATAAATATGCCTTATATGTAAATGGAGATAGTGCAAGTTTTATAATAATGGTAAGAAGAAATATTATTAATCCATAATTAGAGAAAAACTTGCTTAAAAAATCAAAATGTTAATTATAATATATTTATTTACCCAGCCAAAAATACCCCAACCTAGTGGGATTATCTTTTCAAAACTTTTATTGTAGGATTGTAGTTGTTTGTAGTGGTTAGGGCCAAAATAAAATTCAAATGCAATTTTTTCGTATGGATCATGATTATATTCAATTTCAAATTCAGCAGATAAATTTTTAACATAATCAGAATGTTCTTGCTTAAGACTAGTTAAATTAACATTTTTGAATCCATTTTTTGCAACTAGAATTGAACTAAAGAATTGTTGTTGAAAAGCAACCCATGATAATTTGTTTGAAATTTTCTCTACATCATCGCTATTCGTATAACCTAAGTAATTAATATCATCTTTATCAGCAAAATATTGATAATATATACCGGTATACATGTCTTGATTTTCCTTGCTTTTTTCAGTTTGTGGTGTTTTCATTTGCCATTCAAGATTCATGAAGTTTAATTCCCTAGGGATTACTTCGTTCATCCCAATCATGTTAATGTTAAAATCAACTAAATAATCTTCATTTATTTTATAATTAAAGTCTATAAAATGTGAGCTGTCAACTTCTAATCGCATGGTGATTTCATCCTCCGATATTTCTTTTGGCTTAAAAAACAATTCGCTAGTATTAATACTAATACCTGTAGAGAAATTTAGATTAAAAATAGATGAATCAGAATTAAATATTTCTAATTCATTACCATCGTAAGTTTTGTATTGTTTTTTATTTGGCCCTTCTTTAATTACCACAGAACTTATTCTTCCTCCTTTATTTGAAATGACAACTTTAATTTTTTCATTTTCAATAGAATACTCTTTAGTATTTAAGTCCGCAGATTCAGCAAAAACACCATATTTATTACCTTTTTCTTCTTTAGTTAATTGTGGTTTTTCTGATTTAGCAATATCAGTTTTTGTAATTAAATTTTCAGTTTTTATTTCTTCATTATTTTGCTGAGTTTCTTCAGTCGTAGGAAGAAAGTAAAAATTAAAAATCAAGAGTATTAAGAACATTAATACAAAACCGGTAAGAGAATTTTTGTCGTAATTTTTCATTATTAATTGTTAATGCAAGCTTGAACAAATTCACTGAAGAGTGGGTGAGGCCTTAAAACTGTACTACTATATTCTGGATGAAATTGGACACCTACAAACCATTTGTGTTTTGGTATTTCAATTATTTCAACAAGATTATTTTCAGGATTTATTCCTGTAAATGTCATTCCGTTATTTGTAAAATCATTCTGAAATGAATTGTTAAATTCATATCTGTGTCTGTGTCTTTCAATTATTAAGTCTTGTTTGTAAGCTTTATGAGCAAAACTGTTTTTTTCTAACTTACAATTGTATGCTCCTAATCTCATCGTCCCCCCTTTATTTTGAATTTCTTTTTGATTTTCCATTATGTCAATTACAGGATTTTTGGTGTTTTGATTCATTTCTGTTGAATTGGCATCTGTTTTTTTCAAAACATTTCTAGCAAATTCAACTACAGCACATTGCATTCCTAAACATATTCCTAAAAACGGAATATTATTTTCACGAACATAATTAATTGCGCTAATCTTACCTTCAATTCCCCTATCTCCAAATCCTGGAGCAACCAAGACTCCATTTAGACATCCTAACTCATCTTGGATGTTTTCTTTTTTAATCCCTTCAGCATGAATCCACTTTATATTTACTTTACAGTTCTTTTCTGTGCTGGCATGAATAAGAGCCTCACAAATAGACTTATAAGAATCTTTTAATTTTATATATTTTCCTACTAGGCCAATATTTATTTCTTGATTAGGATTATTTAGTTTGAATAAAAACTTTTTCCATTTCTCAAGATTTACATCAGTATTGTCTTCTATGTTTAACTTTCTTAAAACAACCTTGTCTAGATTTTCTTTTTGCATTAAAAGAGGTACTTTATATATTGTGTTTGCATCAAGAGACTCAATTACTGCATCTTTTTCAACGTTGCAGAATAATGCAATTTTTTTTCTGATATTTTCAGTTAGCGGATGTTCTGTTCTACATACAAGAATATCAGGTTGAATTCCTGACTCTAATAATGTCTTTACAGAGTGTTGTGTTGGTTTTGTTTTCAATTCTCCTGCTGCAGAAAGGTAAGGAACTAATGTTAAGTGAATATAAAGAGCATGTTTTTGTAATTCCCATTTTATCTGTCTAACAGCTTCAATGTAAGGGAGTGATTCAATATCACCTACAGTTCCGCCAATTTCAGTTATTACAAAATCAAATTCATTTGTGTCTCCTAATAACTTTATTCTTCTCTTTATTTCATCAGTTATGTGTGGTATTATTTGAACAGTTTTTCCTAAATAATCACCCTTTCTTTCTTTATTAATAACAGTTTGGTAAATACTTCCAGTGGTTACATTATTTGCTTGAGATGTTTCATTGTCAAGAAACCTTTCATAATGTCCTAAATCTAAATCCGTTTCAGCCCCATCAGTAGTAACATAACATTCACCATGTTCATATGGATTCATGGTGCCGGGGTCAATATTAATATATGGATCTAGTTTTTGGATAGTAACTTTATAGCCTCTTGAAGTTAATAATTTCCCTAAAGATGCAGCTATTATTCCTTTCCCTAATGAGGATGTAACTCCCCCAGTAACAAAAATGTATTTAGTTGAGAAATTATTCAAAGTTTTTTTTACAAATGTAATATTTAAAATTATTTAAATGATCAGCAAATTTTATAATTTAAAAACTTAAACTCATACCCAAACTTGGCATTAACGGAAGTTGATTTACTCTTTCATATTTTACTCTATTAAAATAAAATATATTTTCACGATTATATGCATTGGTAACAGAAGCAGTCACATTAAGATGTGTATTATTTTTAAATTTAAAATCTTTAGCCAATGAAAGATCAAGTCTGTGATAATAGGGAAGTCTTCCTTGATTTAATTCAGCATATTGTATTCCCAGATCTCCATTTGTCGAAGTATAATCTGTATTTATTCCATTAGAAAATGTAATGTTTTCATAGAATCCTTGAGTCTGTGTAAATGGAAATCCAGAACCTAAATTCCATCTAGCATCAAATTTCCAATCTCTTTTTTTTCCAAATTTATATGATGTTACAAAATTTACATTATGCCTTCTATCAAAATGTGGTGAATATTCTCTAACTCCATCATCTCTTAAAACTTCTCCTAAAGAATAAACTAGCCAAACATATAGCTGTTTACTGTTGTATTTTAAAAGAGCATCTATTCCTTTTGCAACTCCAGTTTCAATAATGAATGTTTCATCATCATTGCTAGTCATATTTCTATTGATATTTGTGAGTTGACTAAAGTCTTTTATATATGCTTCTAATTGAAAATCAATGTTATTGCTTACATCATATTCAAGTCCAGTAATAATATGTCTAGCTTTTTGTATTTTACTTGCATAATCTTCACCATTAGCTTGCGTTGGAATTTCTTCAGGTGAAGATATTATTCCAGAAAATAAATTTACTACATCACGATCTGAAGAAGTACTTAAAATATTTTGGGAATAAAATCCACTTGCTACTTTAGCTCTTAATTTTTCATTAATTATATATTTAAGTCCTAGTCTTGGCTCAGGTGATAATCCAAGTGTATATTTTTGAATTCTAAATCCAGGTTCAATAATTAATCTTGTTGATGTGTATTGATAATTTACATATCCAGAGAATTCAGAGGTATTTTCATTTTGTGTGATAGGCGTATTTACAGAATTGAATGTTAAAAAGTCAGTAGAGTACCCATGAACATCAAATCCGTATTTAATTTTACTTTTAGTTTTAAAATAAGTAAAGTCGAATCCCATGTTAAAGCCTGCAATTCCACTTTCTCTTAAGGGGGATGCTTCTTCGTCCAAGCTAATTTTGTATGATGAATAAGCAAAATTACCTTCAATTAAGACAGGAGAATTTCCTGGTATTAAAATAAATTCACTTCCAATACCATTGGAATTCCATTTAAGCTTTGAAATATTCTCATAATCTACTAAATCTTGAAAATTAAAACCAAACAAATTGAATTTGCTTCCATTGTTACCATGCAAGGAAACTTTACCATACAGATCGGTGTAGCTGTATGGAAGTCCTTTGTTATCAAAATTAAATAATGGTTCTTTGTAAATTAAATCTGATGATTTATCAAGATATGATGTTTTGCCTGAGAATACAAATGATGATTTTTGGTTTTTACTTAGTGGACCTTCTAACAAAAGTTTAGAACCAAATGTATTTGCAGTTACTTTACCGCTTAGACTTTTCTTATTTCCATCTTTTGTTTTTATGTCCATTATAGAAGAAACTCTTCCTCCGTACTCTGCATTAAATCCACCAGTAAAAACATCTGTATTTCTAATGATATCAGTGTCAAAAACAGAGAATAAACCAATGGAATGAAAAGGGCTGTAAATTATCATTCCATCAAGTAAGACTTTATTTTGAATTGGAGATCCACCTCTAATATAAAGTTGCCCCCCTTGATCTCCAGTAAAAACTACTCCGGGAATAATTTGAATGTATTGAGCAAGATCAGGATCACCCCCAATTGTCGGAACCATTTCTAATTCTTTTTTTGTAATTTTTATTGCTGCAGCATTAACTTCAGTTCTCATTGCCTCTCTTTCAGCAGAAATTTTCACCTCATTTAGTTTAATGCTTGATTCTTGTATTTCTAAATTTTTTGTTAATAGTTGATTTTCTTTTAGATCAATTTCAACTTTTGTAGTGTCATATCCAAGATATGTTACAACCATAGTATATTTTCCGGCAGTTACTTTTGCAATATTATACATTCCATTTACATCAGTGGGTGCACCTACTGTTGTACCCTCTAGAAAAACATTACAAAACATTATAGGTTCTCCAGATGATTTGTCATAAACAAATCCTCTAATTGTACCGCTTTGAGCATAAATATTGGCAAAAAAGAAAAGAAAAAAAATGGTGCTGAAGATTTTTTGCATTGTATTTTTTAAAAACAGGCAAATATAGATAAATATCAGTTTGTATTTAGCAGTTGAGGATCTTAAAGCTCAGTTCTTCTAAAAGTGATTTTGAAGATGTGTTGTTATTACCAATACCTTTTGATCTTAACTCATATGTTTTGATTTGATCAAAAATGTAATTTAGTTGTTGTAGAGTATAATTTCTTGAAGCAATTTGATACTGACTAACAAAATATGGGTTGATTTTTAGTGTTGATGCAATTGTTTTTTTATCTAGATTTTGAATTTGTTTATAGATTAATACTTTTTTGAAAAATGAAAATATTGAGCTTATTGTTAAAACAAACGGATGGTTTTTGGAATTAGCCGATAAATATTTAGCTATTTTATTAGTTTGTAAAATGTCTTTTTTGCCCAAAGAATTTTGAAGTTCAAAAATGTTAAACTCTTTACTAATTCCTATATGTTTTTCAATTAAATCTGGGGTAATTTGGTTTCCTGATTCTAGATTTAGTAATAATTTATCTATTTCATTAGTTATTTTAGTTAGATCAATACCTAAATGCTGAACTAGTATTTCACAAGATTCATTTGTTATTTGAATATTATGTTCTTTACAGTATGTATTTAGCCAACCACTAACTTGATTTTCATAAAGTTTATTGCTCTCAAATAATTGATTTTGTTTTGTGATTTTTTTGACATAACTTTTTCTTTTGTCAATTTTCTTTTTGTAACAAATCACCAGTATTGTGGAATCTAAAGGATTGTCAAGATACTCATCTATTTTTTCTAGATTTCTTAGTTGTTGTGCCTCTTTAATAATAACAACTCTATTAATTGCTCCAAAGGGATATTGTTTGGCTTCTGAAATAACATCTTTGATATTAGTTTCTTTCCCATATAGAACTACTTGATTAAATGCTTTTTCTTCATCATTTAAAACATTTTTTGAAATATAATTTGAAATTTTATCAATGTAGTAATTTTCATCACCTGCAAGAAAATATAAATTAAAATATTTTTTGTTATTGATAGATTCTATAATCTCGTTATATTTCATTTAAATTTGTTTTTATGTTAATGCAGGAACTTAATCTTCCAAAGATAAATATCAAAAGTAAATTAGTTGATGAAAGTATACAAATTTTTGATATAGTTAGAAAAAAATATTTATTGCTTACACCAGAAGAATGGGTCCGGCAACATGTTGTACATTATTTGATTTTTCATAAAAAATATCCTTTAGGTTTGATGCAGATTGAAAAATTAATTAAGTATAATAGTCTTAAAACTAGAGCGGATATTCTAGTTCTTGATACTAATTCTAATCCATTGATTCTAGTTGAGTGTAAGGCTCCATCTGTATCAATAGATAAGGATGCTTTTTTTCAAATTGCAAAATATAATTCTAGCTTAAAAGCAAAGTATTTATTTGTTACTAATGGTTTAGTTCATTATTGTTGTGAGATGGATTATGCATCTGGTGCAACAAATTATCTTAAAGAAGTTCCTGAATACTCAAATTAATTTTAAGCACACATTTTTACTTTTGGAGGAGCGAATTTTGTTAGATTAATTCCAACAACAGCCTCTATATATTCTTTCATTGTAGGTGTTCTTCCAAGAATTGCTGAAAGGACAACAACAGGTGTAGAGGCCAATAGTGACTCACCTTTTTTGCGATCTGAATCTGCGACAACTCTTCCTTTAAATAATCTTGTAGAAGTTGCCATAACTGTATCTCCTTTTTCAGCTTTTTCTTGATTACCCATACACAAATTACATCCAGGTCTTTCTAAATACATCATATTTTTATATTCAGTTCTAGCTGTACTTTTAGGATTATTATCATTAAATTCAAAGCCTGAATATTTTTGTAAAATTTCCCAATCACCCTCTTCTTTAAGTTCGTCTATGATATTATATGTCGGTGCAGTTACTACAAGAGGAGCATTAAATTCAACTTTTCCAGTATTTTTTTCTAGATTTTTTAACATTTGAGATAAGATTTTCAAATCTCCTTTGTGTACCATACAGGATCCTACAAATCCTAAATCTATCTTTTTTTCTCCATCATAGTATGATAAAGGTCTAATCGTGTCATGAGTATACCTTTTAGAAACATCTTCATTATTTACATCAGGGTCAGCTATCATTGGTTGAGCAATTATATCAAGATCAACTTCGAATTCTGTAAAATATTTAGCATTTGCATCTGGAGCAAGAGCAGGTTTTTTTCCAGATCTTATTTCATTAATTCTTTTATCTGCATTATTGATTAAACCTTGTAAAACACCTTTTGTGTTATCCATCCCTTTATTTATCATGGCATAAATTCTACTTTTTGCTATTTCAAGGGATTTGATTAGCGTCTCATCTTCTGAAATACAAATGGATGCTTTAGCTTTCATTTCTGCAGTCCAATCAGTAAACGTAAAAGCTTGGTCTGCTGGTAGTGTTCCGATATGTACTTCAATAATTCTACCTTGAAACACATTTTCTCCATCAAACTTATCAAGCATCTGAGCTTGGGTAGCATGTACTACATCTCGAAAATCCATATGTTCTTTCATTTCACCTCTAAATGTAACTTTAACAGACTCAGGAATAGGCATAGAAACTTCACCTGTAGCAAGTGCTAATGCAACTGTTCCTGAATCAGCTCCAAAAGCAACTCCTTTTGACATTCTTGTGTGTGAATCTCCACCTATTATAATTGACCAATCATCTACTGTTAAATCATTTAAAACTTTATGTATCACATCAGTCATGGCATGATATTCTCCCTTTGGATCTCTTCCGGTAATAAGACCAAAATCATTCATGAAATTCATGAGTCTTGGAATATTTTCTTGAGCTTTCAGGTCCCAAACAGAAGCAGTGTGACATCCCGATTGATATGCTCCATCTATTATTGGAGAAATAGTTGTTGCTGCCATTGATTCTAATTCCTGTGATGTCATTAACCCAGTTGTATCTTGTGAGCCAACAATATTTACTTCAACTCTAATATCCGACCCTGCATGTAAAACTTTCCCTTTAGTAACTCCAACAGCATTTTTATTAAATATTTTTTCTACAGCAGTTAGACCTTGATTTTCATGTGATATTTCTTTAGATTTTGCATAAACATCAGGCATCACAACATTTAAAGTTTTTGCAGCGAATGTTTGTAGTTTTTTACCGAATACAATTGCATATGATCCTCCTGCTTTCATAAATTCCATTTTTTGAGGAGTTAGAGATCTAGAAATGTCAGTTAACTCAACATCACCATGATAAAGCTTTTTGTCTTTTGTATTGATTGTTAAAATTGTTCCTGTTTTAACAGAATAGACTTCTTCTAAAATTGCTTCGCCATCATCATCAGTAATGGTATTTCCATTTTCGTCTTTTTTCTTTTTCCAGTTTTTCAAGTCAATACCTATTCCTCCAGTAACATCAACAGTAGTAAGAAAAATAGGCGAGATACCATTAGTTCCTGCAACAATTGGAGCGATATTTACAAATGGCACATATTCGCTTGCAGGCTTTCCAATCCATAGTGCTACATTATTTACTCCCGACATTCTTGATGATCCAACACCCATCGTTCCTTTTTCTGCTATCATCATTATTCTTTTGTCAGGATATTGTTGTTGCATTTCTACAATTTCTTTTTGTGCTCCTGCATCAATCAAGCATTTTCCGTGTAGTTCTCTGTCTGATCTTGAATGCGCTTCACTTCCTGGTGATAATAAATCAGTTGAAATATCACCAATTCCAGCAACATAAGTTATTACATCAATTTTTTCGTCAAGTTCAGGTAAATTTGTGAAAAATTCAGCTTTTACATAGCTCTCTAAAATTTCTTTTGCAATATTATTACCAGAACTGAATGCCTTACTTAATCTTTCTGTATCAGCATCATAAAGAAAGACTTGAGTTTTTAAAACTTTAGCAGCTTTGTTTGCAATTTCAATATTTTCTCCTAAAGCTATATCTAATAAAACTTTAATTGATTGCCCACCTTTCATGTGCGACAATAATTCAAAAGCAAAATCTTCCGTAATTTCTTCTACAATTTCATTCTTTAAAATAATATCTTTTAAAAAATTTGCTTTTAAAACTGCAGCACTTGTAGTGCCAGGTAATACATTATAGATTAGAAAATTAAGAGAGTTATTTCTTTCAGGATGATTTTTGTCTTTGATTTGTAAAATTATTTCTTCTAATAATTCTGCAGAATCAATTGGTTTTGGATTCAGGTCTAAATTTTTTCTTTCATTAATCTCAGTTAAATATTTTTGATATGTATTCATAATTATATTTTTTTTGAGATTATTTAAAAAAATTATTAAGCTTGACTTTACTCATGCAAATATACTCTAAAGTAATAAAAAAAACCGAATTTTTTACAATTCGGTTTTTAAATCATTGATTTTGGAAATACGTTTATTCAGCAATAACATTAAATGGAACTGTTACTTTAATAGATCTGTGAAGTCTAACTTCAGCATCGTATTTTCCTAGTTCCTTTATTGATGTTAGTTTAACAAATCTTTTATCAATGTCATGACCTAAAGCTGAAACAGCATCTGCAAACTGTGCAGAAGTTATAGATCCAAAAAGCTTAGTGCCACCTTCAGCAACTTTAGCTTTTATATTGACTTCTAGTTTTGGTAATGCTTCTGCAGTTTTATTAAATTCTGCTATAATTTTTGAATCTTTTTGTTCTTGTTGTCTTAGATTTTCTTGCAGCACTTTAACAGCAGATTCGGTAGCAAGTTTTGCTTTTCCAGAAGGAATTAAAAAATTTCTACCATAACCTGGTTTTACCTTTACAATTTCATTTTTGAAACCAAGTTTTTCAACGTTTTCTAGTAAAATAATATTCATTTTTCTTTGTTTAAATTATTTTAAATTATCACCTACAAAAGGAAGTAATGCTATTTGTCTTGCTCTTTTTACAGCAACAGCTAATCTCCTTTGGAATTTAAGTGAATTTCCTGTTATTCTTCTTGGTAATATTTTTCCTTGCTCATTTAAAAATCTCATTAAAAAATCTGGGTCTTTGTAATCAATATACTTAATTCCCATTTTTTTAAAACGGCAATACTTGCTTTGTTTTCTTTTTTCAATATCTACAGGGGATAGATATCTTATTTCAGTTTTATTACTCATAATTATTCAGCTTTTGTTGTTTCATTTAACTTTTTTCTTCTTCTTTCAGCATATTCCATTTCGTATTTGTCTAATCTTACAGTTTGCCATCTTACTATTCTCTCATCTCTTTGAAATTCTACTTCAAAGTTTCCGATAATAGAACCTTCAGCTTGGAATTCAATTAGGTAATAAAAACCTGTTTTTTTCTTTTGGATTGCGTACTTAAGTTTTTTCAAACCCCAATTTTCTTCGTGAGAAATTGTTGCTTTTTTACTTTTTAAGTAATCAGTAAATTTATTTACCGTTTCCCTTACCTGCTCATCAGATAAGACGGGATTCATTATGAAAACGGTTTCGTAATTATTCATCTTATTTATATTTATTAATTATTCGGCCGGCAAATGTAGAAAAACTAACTAGAATAACCAAATGAAGAAAGTAATTTAATTTGAACAGAATTTTAGTAATTATTTTAGTTTAAATGTTAAATTTGTAATCCCATTTTTATCACCTCAAATGAGCGAATTTTTAGTATCAGCAAGAAAGTATCGACCTACTACATTTGACGATGTTGTTGGTCAATCTTCTGTTACGTCAACTTTAAAAAATGCTATTCAATCTAATCAATTAGCTCAGTCTTATTTGTTCTGTGGTCCAAGAGGTATTGGCAAGACAACTTGTGCAAGAATTTTTGCTAAAGAAATAAATTTGTTTCAAAATACAGATCAAATCGATGATTTTTCATATAATATTTTTGAGTTAGATGCAGCTTCTAATAATTCTGTTGATGATATTAGAAATTTAACAGATCAAGTCAGAGTTCCACCACAAATTGGTAAATACAAAGTATACATCATTGATGAGGTACACATGCTGTCTCAAGCAGCATTTAATGCTTTTTTAAAAACTCTAGAAGAACCGCCTTCTCATGCAAAATTCATTCTAGCAACGACTGAAAAACATAAAATTATTCCTACTATTTTGTCTCGCTGTCAAATTTTTGATTTTAAAAGAGTTAGTAATGATGATATAGTAAAGAATTTAAAATTTGTTGCTCAAAGTGAAAATATTAAAATTGAAGATGAAGCACTATTTTTAATCGCCGAAAAATCAGATGGTGCTTTGAGAGATTCCTTATCTCTTTTTGACAGATTAGTTAGTTTTTCTGACAATTCTATAACTTACAAAGATGTTGCCGATCATCTAAATGTTTTAGATTATGAGTACTTTTTTAAAATTACAGACCAACTTTTAAAAAATGACATAAGCTCATTACTTGTTACTTTTAATGATATTATTAATAACGGATTTGATGGCCAACATTTTATAAATGGACTTTCTGAACATTTAAGAAAATTATTGCTGTGCCAAAACCAATCTACTGTTAATTTATTATCAGTTAATGAATCTTTAAAAAGTAAATATTTAAATCAGGCAAATAATACAGATTCAAATTTTTTAATTGAAGCTTTAAATTTGACAAATACTTGTGATTTACAATATAAGTTAAGTACAAATAAACGTTTGCTTGTAGAAATATGTTTAATGCAAGTTTCTTCTATTAACTTTTTGGAACAAAGCAAAAAAAAAAATAAAAATTTTGTAGTTTCTTCAAAAAATGATACCACTTCTGATTCTGAACCTACTATTAAAAAAAACAATGAACCTTCTGAGGAAAAACAAACAGAAAAGGAAAAGAAAGAATCAGTAATAGAATTAGAAGAAGTAAACCCTATTCCAAGCTCTAAAACAATTTCAATTTTAGGAAGCCTAAAGGATGAGCAAGAAATTGAAGATAAAATAGAAATTTCTAAAAACTTAGATTATTTTTCAGATGACGACTTGCAGGCAAGATGGAAAGAAATGAATAGCAACTTTTCAAATCAAGGAAAAACTAATTTAGTTTTAGCCTTAAATTCAAACAAACCAGTTTTAAAAGAAAATTATATAGTCGAAGTTACATTAAGCAATACTTCTCAAGTTGAATTATTAAATGAAGAAAAATTAAATATTCTTGCTTATTTAAGAGAAAAAATGAATAACGATTCAATAGATATCATTACTAATGTAATTCAAAGTGATAAAAATGATACACCATATACAAATTCAGATAAGTATAAGAAAATGTATGAGCAAAATAAAAATTTAGCAATCCTAGGTCAAAAACTGGGTCTTGATCCAGACTATTAAAATGCAACAATGAAAACAAAAAATATAATAACAGTTTTATTAATTATAAGTGCAGGAATTTATTTAACTATTAATTCAAAAAAAGATACAAAGATGATTGAAAATAATTACGAATCAGTTGCGAATGACCCCCTAAACGCTAGAGTATATACTTTAGACAATGGAATGAAAGTGTATCTGTCTTCATATGAAGACGCGCCACGAATTCAAACAAGTATAGCAGTACGTGCTGGAAGTAAAAATGACCCCTCTGATGCAACAGGATTAGCTCATTATTTGGAACACATGCTATTTAAAGGAACTGACAAGTTTGGTTCATTAGATTATGAAAAAGAAAAAGTTTTGTTAGACAAAATTGAAGATTTATATGAGCAATATAGAAATATTGACATGTCAAAAACTAAGGCTAGAGATGTGGTTTGGAGACAAATTGATTCTATCTCAGGTGAAGCTGCCAAACTTTGTATAGCAAACGAATATGATAAGATGTTGAGTGGTATTGGGGCAAAAGGAACCAATGCATACACCTCAAATGAAAGAACGGTGTATATAAATGATATTCCATCTAATCAAATTGAAACTTGGTTGCAGATTGAAGCTGAGCGATTTAGGATGCCAGTATTTAGATTGTTTCATACCGAGCTTGAAACAGTCTATGAGGAAAAAAATAGAGCCCTAGATAGTGATGGAAGTAAAATGTTTGAAGCACTTATGATTGGATTATTTCCAAATCACCAATATGGAACACAAACAACAATTGGAACAATTAATCATTTAAAAAATCCTTCATTAAAAGAAATTAGAAAATACTTCAATAAGTACTATGTTCCCAATAATATGGCAATTTGTATGTCAGGAGATTTTGATTATGATGAAGTTATTAAGCTAGTAGACAAATATTTTGGTACATATGAGAGAAAAGAAGATCCAAAATTTGATGTAAAAGTAGAGAATGAGATTTCATCTCCTGTTATTACTAACATTTATGGTCCTGAAGCAGAAAGGTTATATGTTGGGTTTAGGTTAAAAGGAGCAGACTCTAAAGATGCAATTCTTTTAAGAATGGTAGACATGGTTTTAAGCAACACTTCCGCTGGCCTAATTGATATAAATATAAACCAGGCACAAAAAGCTGTTGGTGCTGGTTGTTTTCCATACATTCTAAATGATTATTCTATTCATGGGTTTTATGCTAGTCCAACTTCAGGGCAAAATTTAGAAGATGTTAAGGATTTATTAATTTCTCAGCTTGATGAAATTAAGTCTGGTAATTTTCCAGATTGGATTCTGGATGCTATCATTTCAGATCTTAAATTGGAGCAAATTAAAAAATATGAATCAAATAATGGAAGAACAGATGATTTTGTTGATGCCTTTATTCTGAACAAAAGCTGGAAAGAATATTCATCTTTTTTAGATGAATTGTCAAAAATCAAAAAACAAGATATTATTGATTTTGTAAATAAAAATTATGCTGATAATTATGTTGTAATATACAAGAGAACAGGAAATGATCCAAATGCAATTAAAGTTGCAAAACCACAAATAACTCCTGTAAGTGTAAATAGAGATAGTATGTCAAATTTTCTAACAAGTATACTTGCAAGGGAAGCTGAAGATATACAGCCTAAATTTATTAATTTCTCAACAGATCTAAAAACAGATATGATAAATTCAGTTCCTCTTATTTACAAACAGAATCAAGAAAATGAAAGATTTCAACTTAACTATGTTTTAGATTTAGGTACTGATAATGATAAAAGATTGAAATTAGCTGTTGATTATTTGAAATATTTGGGAACAGAAAAAATTTCTGCAAGTGAAAAGTTAGAAGAATTTTACAAATTAGGATGTGATCTTAAGGTAAGTACAGATTCCAAATCAACTAAGATTAGTTTGACTGGATTGTCAAGTAATTTGGATTCTTCTGTAAAGTTATTGGAGCATATTTTAGCTAATGCAATCGAAGACGAGGATGCACTTTCAAGTCTAAAATTAAATTACAAAAAACAAAAGGAAGATGCTAAACTAAACAAACAAACTATTTTATTTACTGCAATGACAAATTTTGCAAGATATGGCTCAAGCTCTTCTTTTACTAATTCGCTTTCAGATGAAGAATTAGAAGTTATTACATCCAAAGAATTAATTGATTTAATTCATAACCTTACTTTAAATGAACATAGAGTCTTATTTTATGGTCCTGATAATATTTCTAATGTAAAAAATCTTATTGCCAAATATCATAATACTGAAGGTTTAACCCCAATTATAAATGTGGATTTAAATATTGAACAAGAGATTAATTCAAATCAAATTTATGTTGTTGATTATGATATGAAACAAGCGGAGATTGTAATGTTTGCAAAAGGATCTAAGCTTGATAAAGAAAAATATTCTATAATTAAATTACACAATGAATATTTTGGGGGAGGAATGAGTTCAATTGTATTTCAAGACCTAAGAGAGTCTAAGGCTTTAGCATATTCAGTATACAGTACTTACACCATTCCAAAGAAAACTGATGATTCACATTATCAATTTTCATACATTGGCACACAGGCTGATAAATTGAGTGAAGCAATGGATGGCATGCTTGGATTATTAACCCAAATGCCAGAGGCAAATTCAAATTTTAATAATGCAAAAGAAGCAGTATTACAAAAGATAAGAACAGAACGCATAACAAAAACAAAAGTTTTAGATTATTATGAAGCTGCCCAAAAAATAAAAATAGATTATGATCAAAGGAAAGATTTGTATGATAACATTAGTAATTTTTCAATGGAAAATCTTCGTGAATTTCATAATTCTCATGTAAGTAATGATAACTATACATATATGGTTTTAGGAAATATAGAAGATTTAGATATGGATATATTAAAAAGGTATGGTAATGTTCAAGTATTATCACTAGAAGATATTTTTGGATACTAAAATTTAAATAATAAATGAAATCAAAAATTATATATACAAAAACAGATGAGGCTCCATTTTTGGCTACTTACTCACTTCTTCCAATTTTAAAATCATTTTTATCTAAAGTTGATGTTGAACTTGAATTAAAAGATATCTCTTTAGCTGCTAGAATCCTCTCAATCTTTTCAGAATATCTAGAAGATCACCAAAAATTAGATGATCATTTAGAAGAGCTTGGTAGTTTAGTTTTAGATCCAGAAGCAAATATTATTAAGCTTCCTAATATTTCTGCATCTGTTCCACAGTTAAATGCAGCTATTAAAGAGCTGCATTCAAAAGGTTATAATATTCCTTTTTATAATGAAAACCCATCTAATGATGAAGAAAAAAAGATTTTAGCTAAATACAACAAAGTAAAAGGGTCTGCAGTTAACCCTGTTTTAAGAGAAGGAAATTCAGATAGAAGAGCTCCACAATCTGTCAAAAATTATGTAAAGGAAAACCCTCATCAAATGGGAGATTGGGATACTGATTCTAAAACTCACGTAGCTACAATGAGTAAAGGAGATTTTCATCACAATGAAAAATCAATATGTATCAATGAGGCAAAAAATGTTAAGATTATACATGTTTCTAATGATGGGAAATCTACTGTTTTAAATGATAAGATCAAACTTCAAAAAAATGAAATAATAGATGCAACATTTATGAGTAAAAAGTTGCTTGTTTCTTTTTTGAGATCAGAAATTGATAATGCTAAAGATACAGGTATTTTACTCTCATTACACATGAAAGCAACAATGATGAAAGTTTCAGATCCAATTATTTTTGGTCATGCAGTAAAAATTTATTTTGAAGATTTAATTGAAAAATACAAAGATGTTTTCTCAGATTTGTCAGTTGATTATAATAACGGTTTTGGAGATGTTTCTGATAAAATAAAAAATTTATCTAAACCACTACAAGAAGAAATTAAGGAAGACATTGAAAAGGTTTTTCTACAAAATGCTGATCTTTCTATGGTGGATTCAGATGGAGGCATAACTAATTTACATGTTCCTTCAGATGTTATTATTGATGCTTCTATGCCAGCGATGATTAGAAATTCAGGAAAAATGTGGGACAAAAATGGTAAGACTAGAGATACAAAAGCAATAATACCTGATAGCTCATATGCGGCTGTTTATTCAGCAACAATTGATTTTTGTAAAGAAAATGGAGCTTTTGACCCTACCACAATGGGAACTGTTCCAAATGTTGGCTTAATGGCGCAAAAAGCTGAGGAGTATGGATCTCACGATAAAACTTTTGAAATAATTTTTGATGGTATTGTAAAAGTTATTGATGATAAGGAAAATATCTTGATTGAACATAAAGTTGAGAAAGGGGATATTTGGAGAATGTGTCAAACTAAAGATGATCCAGTTAAGGATTGGGTGAAGTTAGCCGTAAGAAGAGCTAGATTAACAAATTGGCCAGCAGTTTTTTGGTTAAATTCTTCAAGGTCACATGATTTAGAGTTAATAAATAAAGTTAATTATTATCTTAAAGATCATGATATAACAAACCTAGATATTCAAATTCTACCTCCTTATGAGGCTACACTATTTACTTTAGAAAGAGTTAAAAAAGGTCTTAATACTATTTCAGTAACTGGTAATGTTCTTCGTGATTATTTAACAGATTTATTTCCAATATTAGAACTTGGAACATCTGCTAAAATGCTTTCCATAGTTCCTCTGATGAATGGTGGTGGTTTATTTGAAACTGGTGCTGGAGGATCAGCACCTAAACATGTACAGCAATTTGTTAAAGAAGGTCATTTAAGATGGGATTCACTAGGTGAATTTATGGCTTTAGTTGCCTCTTTAGAGCATTTAGCTGAAAAGCATAACTCTGTACAAATAAAAACTATGGCTAAATGTCTTGATTTAGCAGTAGAGAATTTATTAAAAAATGGTAAATCTCCAAAAAGAAAAGTTGGTGAATTAGATAATAGGGGGTCCCATTTTTACTTAGCACTTTATTGGGCTAAAGAACTAGTTAAACAAGATAGAGACATTTCTTTAAAGAATACATTTAAAGATTTTTGTAATTTATTGAAACAAAATGAAGATACAATTGTCTACGAGCTAAATGGTAGTCAAAGTTTGGCTCAAGAGATTAGGGGTTATTATTTTCCTGATGAAGTTTTAGTTTCTCATGCTATGCGACCAAGCACTACTCTAAATAAAATAATTGATAATTTTTAGATTTACTTAAAAAATCTATCGTCAAAGTTTATTAGATATAGTTTTTTTGTTGCTCTGGTAGTGGCAGTATATAACCATCTGAGATAGTTTTTGCTTAGAAACTCCTCTTTAAAGTACCCTTGATCAATAAATACTTCTTCCCACTGGCCACCTTGAGATTTGTGACAAGTTATAGAATACGCAAATTTTATCTGAACAGCATTAAAATATTGATCTTCTTTAATTTTCTTATTTATCTCTTTTTCACCTTTATAATCTAATGCTACTTCATTATATAATTTTTTATATTCATCATATTTAAGAGAAGGGGAATCTGAATTTATTGTATCTAAAAGAAGTAATAAATCGATATCATTTTCATCTGGATAGTCAAGAAGCCGTATTGAAGTTTTTGCAAAAGTAAATCCATATATTTTTTTAATATCATAAACTTTTAAAATCTCAATTAAATCACCATTTGCTAAAAAACCTGCTTGATGTTCATCATTAAGCCAATAATAATTGTTTCTTACAATCATCATAATATCTCCTGCAGAAATAATGTTTTCTTGCCATAATATTTCACTTCTTATTTTTTCATTGTATTGATTTGCTCTTTTGTTTGACTTACAAATAATTGTAGTATTCTCAATTTCTGATTTTGCATATGCCGTTTCAATATATTCTTGAAGTTCTTCTCGCGACTCTATTTTAACAACCTCATTGTCAAGTTGGATTTTTGGGAAATCAATTATGTTTTTTTCAATTAGATTACGAATGTGAGTTGCATTTTTTAAGATTGTTGATTTTTCACTTTGCCTAACAACTGTTTTTAATTCTATTGCAATAGCCTGTTTACTATAATTCATCTCTAATAAATCTTCATTTAATGCAGGGCTTAAATCTAGATTTACAGGTGGTAATTGTGCAGTGTCACCAATTAATATTAATTTACAATCAATACCCTCATAAACATATTCAATTAAATCTTTTAATAGAGACCTATTGCCTATACTATCTTTTATTTCTTCTGCAATCATCGATGCTTCATCAACAATAAATATTGTATTTGTGTGTGTGTTTTCTTTTAGACTAATATAAGTGTTTCCTTTTTTGTTTCTTTTTATCCAGTATATCTTTTTATGAATTGTAGAAGATTTTTTATTTGAATATTTGGAAAGAACTTTAGCTGCTCTACCAGTTGGAGCCATTAATACCGAACGTTTACCTATGCTAGGTAATGACTTTATAAGTGATGAAATTAAAGTAGTTTTTCCGGTACCTGCATATCCTTTCAAAACAAAAACACTTCTGTTACCAAGAGTTGTAATAAATTCAACTAATTCATGTATAGCTTTCTTTTGATCATTATTTGGAGTATGAGAAAAATTAGTATTTAATTTTTCTAATAGTTTGGTGTTGTTTGATTTCAAATTATATTTACTTCAGGTAAAATTTCAATTTGAAATTTTTGGAAAATGGATTCTTGAATTTTTTTGGATAAATCAATAATATCTTGGCCGCTTGCGTTTCCATGATTTACAAGTACTAGTGCTTGATTCTTATATACTCCAACATTTTTATCTTTAAAACCTTTCCAACCTGCTCTTTCAATAAGCCACCCAGCTGCAATTTTCATATGTGTATTAGATTCTTTATAAGCAACTAAATCAGGGAAGTTCTTTTTTAGCTGTTTGTATTTATTATTAGTTATAATTGGATTTTTAAAAAAACTTCCGCTGTTTCCTAATTCTTTTGGATTTGGTAGCTTTCTGCTTCTAATATTAATAACTGCTTGACAAATTGCCTTGGATGAAGGTTTTTCCTTTAATGACTTTAATTCAGATTTTATAGCTCCGTATTTGATTATATTTAAATCTGTTTTACTGAGTTTAAAAGTAACGTCAGTAATTATAGTTTTATTTTTTAATTCTTTTTTAAATATCGAACTTCTATATTCAAAATTACAATCTTTATTATTTAAACTTTTTTCAATTCCACTTTTTATATCAATAAACTTAACATTTGTGATGGTATCTTTTACTTCCATTCCATAGGCACCAATGTTTTGTATAGGAGAAGCCCCAACTAATCCAGGAATCAGAGCCAAGTTTTCAATTCCTGATAAATTATTGTTTATGCTCCAAAGTACAAATTCATGCCAATTTTCTCCAGCACCAACTTCAACTTCTACATGATTGTTTGTTTCAGAAATTATATTAATTCCAAGAATTCCATTCTTTAGTATTAATCCATCGTAGTTTTTTGAAAAAAGAATATTTGAGCCTCCTCCTAGAATTAAGATGTTTTCGTTTTTTAAATCTTCTCTTTTAAGGATTTTTTGGAGAGATATTTTGTCTTTAAATTCATAAAAAAGTTTTGCATTTACAGAGATGTTGAATGTATTGTAATCTCTAAGTGGATAATTGCTATTTATAGATGTGCTCATAACTCATCTATTGAAATTTCTTGTAATTTTTTTTCAGAACATTTTATAATTCTAGCGTTAAATTTTTTAATAATTTCATAGTCATGTGTTGCAATAACTACTGTTGTTCCTTTTTCATTAATTTCTTTTAGGAGTTCTATAATTTTTTCAGATTTTTTTGGGTCTAGACTTCCCGTTGGCTCATCTGCTAAAATTACTTTTGGATTATTTAACAAGGATCTAGCTATAGCAGCTCTTTGCTTTTCACCACCTGACAATTCATGTGGCATTTTGTTGTTATAATTTTCTAGATGAACGCTGGCCAATACATCATTAATTCTTTTTGAAATCTCTTCTTTTTTTGTCCATCCAGTAGCTTTCAAGACAAATTTTAAATTCTCATTTACAGTTCTATCAGAAAGTAATTGGAAATCTTGAAAAACTATTCCTAGGTCTCTTCTTAATTTTGGTATTTCGTTTCTATCAATTTTATTTAAATCATAATTTGCTACAAATATATTTCCGGCTGAAATTTTTATTTCAGCATATAATGACTTTACTAAACTACTTTTTCCACTACCTGTTTCACCAACTAAATAAATAAAATCACCTTTATTAATCGATAAATTAATATTATCAAATAACAAACGTTCATCTTGATAAAGATTGACACCCTCTAGTAATATAATAGGCTTATTCATTTTTTGGAATGTATTTGTGAATTTTTCCAAAGGGTAGCTCCTTAATTAGTTCAGCCAATTCCTCAGTATATTTTTTAAGATTGTTTTTTTCAAGTCCTCTTTCTATTTGACTTACTCTAAAATATGCTCTTAAAGTCATCTTTTCATCCCTGATTTGAATAAAATCTGGAATAATTTTTGTCCCTTTAATTTTTAAAATATAAAACACAATGCAAAATAAAAATATCTCCTTTATTAAACGAACTTTTTTATCCATAATTGTTCAAAATTTTTGTTGAAAACTTAAAAGTATACCCAAATTCCAAAAGATGATTATACATAAATTTAATTTATTAAATTTTTTCTATTGAAAAGAATATTTTTAATCTTCATACTAGTTTCAAATCTGTTTTTATCAAATGCTCAAAACAGTAAAATAAATCAAGCTTTTGATTTTTTTAATCAAAAACAATTTACTTTGGCACAATCACTTTTCGAAGAAATAGATGGTGAAACCGCGTTGTTTTATAATGCTAGATGCTCCCAGGAACTTGAGCTTGATGATGCGAAGGAGTTATTTGAGAAATTAATTAATGATTTCCCCTTTTCTGTACATTATGATGCAGCTATATCGTGCTTGGCAGATATTCATTTTTCTAATGATGATTTTTCTGAATCAATCATCTATTTTTTAAATTTTCAGACATTATCAGACAAGCAAAGATTTAATTTAGCTTATTCTTATTTTCAATTAGATTCTCTTAAAACTGCAAGATATAATTTCTCTAAACTTTTAGATAAAGAATCTGATTATCAATCTCCATCTAAATATTACTATGCTCATATTTCTTATCAATTACAAAACTATCAAACCTCACTAAAATGGTTTAAAGAATTACAAATCGATAAGAAATTTAAAAAAATTGTTCCTTATTATATTGCACAGATTTATTATTTCTTACGAGAATATGATGTGTTAATTGAATATCTATATCCTATAGTTGATCAAGTTGTTGAATCAAGAAAAACCGAAGTCAATAGATTGTTGGGTGAAGCCTACTACCGAGAAAAAGATTATTTAAATGCAGCAAAATTTTTAAAAATTTATGCTGATTTATCCGCTGATCTTAAAGATAGTGAAAGGTTCATGCTTGGATTTTCTTATTATCAAATAGGGGATTATTTATTAGCGGTGGAAAATTTAGATAAAATTACATTAGGCGATGATAAACAATCTCAAATTAGTTCCTACTACCTTGGAGCAAGTTATTTAAGATTAAACAAAAATAATTATGCCTTGCAATCCTTTAAGAAAGCTTCAAAAATGAATTTTGATATAAAAATAAAAGAAGAATCTCTCTTCAATTATGCAAAACTTGCATACGAGCAGGATCTTCCTTTTGAAAATGCACTTTCTATTTTTAATGAGTTTAGTTTATCAAGTGCTAGTGATAATAAAAAGGAGTACATAAAATCATTGTCTGTCTCATTGCTCAGGGGTACAAGTAATTACAATGAGGCTTATAATTCTCTAAAAAGTAAAAATAGCTTATCAGATAAGGAGAAAGTTATGCTACAGGAGTTAACTTTTTTTCTGGCGGTTCAAGAATTTAATAATAAGAACTTTAATGATGCAATACTTTTCTTTGTTGAATCAATAAATAATCCAGAAAACCCAAGATTGTTATCTGCAGCAGAAATTTGGCTTGCGGATTCATATTATCAACTTTCAGATTATAAATCTGCCCAAAATATTTACTCTAAACAATACATCTTGGCTAATGATTTTTTAACTAGTCTTAACACATACAATAAAGCATATACATTATTTAAATTAGAACAATATAGTCAAGCTGCTAAGTTTTTTAGACAATTTGTCAAGTTAAGCAAGGATTCAATGTTTTTAAATGATTCTTATTTAAGGATAGCTGATAGCTATTATATGCAAAAGGATTTCATTCTTGCTGAGAAATATTATGATAAATCTCTTGTTCTTAACTTATTTGATGTTGACTATGCTTTGTATCAAAGATCTATTTGTGTTGGAGTTATGGGTGATGATAACCAAAAAATTAAGCTATTATCTGAATTAGCTAAAAACTTTAGTAATTCTGCTTATTTTGATGATGCATTATTTTTAATTGCTGAACATAAGAAGAATAATAATTTATTTTCTGAGGCATTGCTATTTTATGATAGTGTTCTTATAAATACAATAAATGATAATTTAAAAGCAAAATCACATTTAGGTAAGGCCGTAATTTATTTTAATAATGATAAGGTAGATGATGCAATAAGTGAATATAAGTTTGTAGTAGAAAATTTCCAGAATGGATCGTATTTTAAGGAAGCGTTATTAGGCTTAAAAGCTATTTATGTAGGAATTGCAAAAGTAGATGAATATATTTCATTCATAAATACAATTTCTAAGTATAAGATTAGTGTTTCAGAGC
This sequence comes from Flavobacteriales bacterium, assembly GCA_045561575.1. Lineage (GTDB taxonomy): Bacteria > Bacteroidota > Bacteroidia > Flavobacteriales > BACL11. The sequence continues at coordinate 13,200 of JBJKXM010000039.1, read as the reverse complement.
AAGATTCTCTTTCTTATAGTGCTGCATTTATTAAATTTTCAGAACAAGATTTTAAAACAGCTAATGAAGCTTTTACAAAATATATTGATGAGTTTAAAGAAGGGATTTTTATAAATGATGCCTATTATTATAATGCAAATTCTATGCTTAGTCTTGGTGATTCTATCGGAACAACTAAAAGTTACAAGTATTTAGTTGAAAATAGAGTAAATCATTATTTGGAGGAAGCATTACTTTATCTTTCTAGATTATATTTTAAAAAAGAAGATTATTTAATTTCAAATGCTTATTACTCATCTCTTGATAGTATTGCATCAAATAATAGCATTAAAAGAGAATCGTGTGTTAGGCTCATGTATGGTTATGAATATATTGATAGCAAGAAAGCAATGGAGTATGCAATAAAAGTTTTGCAATTTGATAAGATTGATAATTGGCTAGTTTCAAAAGCAAAAATTATTATTTCCAGATATGATTTTGAGTTAGGGAATTATTTTAAAGCAAAAAATATTTTTAGACAAATTGTCGAGCTTGACAAAAATAGTGAGGGTGCCGAGGCAATGTATAATTTAATTTATTTAACTTATTTGGATGATAGTTTAAGTCTTGCTGAGAAACTAATTTTTGAAATGCCTAATGAATTTTCTGATGATTTCTATATTGCTAAATCTTTTATTTTGTTATCTGATATATATTTAAAACAGAATAATAAGTTTCAAGCAAAAGCTACATTGGAGAGCATAATTGAAAATTATAGTGGACAAGATTTAAAAATTATAGCCCAGAAAAAGAGAGAAGAGATAATAGAATCTGAAATTGTTATTGAAAAAAATGAAATTGATACTTATTATATGGACATTTTTGAAGATGACCTAGATTATGAATTAATAAATGATACACTTAATAAAATTAATACTTTTAAAAGTGAAGAATAAATATATAGTTTTCTTGTTGTTTTTTGTTGTGACAGATGCTTTGGCTCAAGATTTAAAAACAACTGAAATTAATGTTGTTGAAGGACTTAAAGTTAGTGTGCCTCAGCCAGATAAATTAAATGTTAAAGCTAGTTTCCTAGACACAACTAAGGTTGATAAAACTCAAGAGTATTCTTTTATCAATAAATATATTTTTTCAACTTTTGAAACAAGACCATTGTCTGCTGCAAAAATTAAAAGAAAGTCAGAGTTAAAATCTAACTATGGAAATGTTAATGTCTCTTTTGGCAATAGAGCATTTAAGTTTGGTAATTTCAATTACAGTGGTAAATTAAAAGATAAATTAATATATGGACTAGGATTGTTGTTTGAGACCTTTGACTATCAGACTGGCAATGACAATACTAAAGTAAGTAAAGAAAATATTGAGTTTTATGTACGAACAAAAAGAATTTTTGAAAAAGGCATTTTAAATTCTAGATTAACTTTTAAAGATATTAGCGAATTTCATGGGTTTAGTATAAATGAATCTCCAGCCAAAACTTATTCTGAAATTTTAGCTTCGTATTCGTCAAGAACTAATGCAGATGATAAAATTAAGCATTCATCACAGCTTTTAATAAAAGATTTTAATAATCAAATAGAGAATCAAATTGGTTTGTATTCAGATATATCCACTTCAATTAATAATATTCCGTTTGATTTATCACTTGAGTATAATAATTATTTAAATTATCTAAATCATAGTCCCTCAATCAAAGTTGATGAAATAGATGTTAAAATTGTGGACATAACTCCAAACATCTCTTTTGACAAATTTGGTTTTGGTTTGAATTTAGGCTTTAATTTGGGTATTGGAATTGAACCCGATAAATCCGTTGATATTTTTCCAATTATTGAAGTTAGCAAGGAGCTTGTTGATAATGTTGTTAACCTAAGTTTTGGAATTGATAGAGATGATTACAGAAATACTTTATCATCACTTACTTTAGAGAACCCATATATATATACTCCAGCAGTAAGTACTAGTCCCCAAGATTCAATTGGATATTTTCATGAGCTTGAAACAACCGATATTTATGAATGCTATCTCAATTTAGAAAATAAGCTTTCTGCAAATGAATTTTTAACATTCAATATTGGCTATGGTAAATTACTTAATCTTCACTACTTTGATTTTGATGAAACTGTGGGTTTAAATTGGTTTAGTGTTAATTATATTGATACTTGGCGCTTGAGGGCAAAAGCAATTTATCAAAGACAATTTACTAATGTTTTATCCTTTAATTTGGATGCTCAGTATAATTGGTATAATGAAGAAATTCCTCATAAAACTAATTTAGAAGCTAACTTATCATTGCCTATAGTTTTTAGAGATAAATTAAAATTTATACCATCAATTAAATATATTGGTGAGCGAAAGTATAGCTACATGTCTGGATTATTTATTTCTCCTCCAGAAATAGTTTTTGATAATTTAGATGATCAGTACTTAGTTAATTTAAATATTCATTATTCTTACACTGAAAAATTAGATTTTTCCATAGGTGTAAATAATATTTTAGATGTTCAAAAGCCTTATTGGTCTGGTTACGATCAAATTGGTTTGAATTTTAATTTTGCTATAAATTATATTCTATAAAAAGTTATCAACTTTTGTTGATAAAATTCACTTAATTTTCTATCGATAAAACACTTCGCTAAAGAATGGAAAAGTTATATTTGTTGACATATCAATAATTCTAATTTTATGTCAGAAGAAAACAAAAATAATGAAGAGTATGGAGCAAGTAATATTCAAGTACTTGAGGGACTAGAAGCTGTAAGAAAAAGACCTGCTATGTATATTGGAGATGTTGGCCAAAAAGGTCTTCATCACCTTGTTTATGAAGTTGTAGATAACTCAATAGATGAAGCTCTTGCTGGTCATTGTTCAAATATTGATGTCTTTATAAATGAAGATAATTCAATCACTGTAAAGGATAATGGTAGGGGAATTCCTACTGCTATGCATGAAAAAGAAAATAAATCAGCCTTGGAGGTTGTTATGACTGTTTTGCATGCAGGTGGGAAATTTGATAAAGGATCATACAAAGTATCTGGAGGGCTTCATGGTGTTGGTGTTTCATGTGTAAATGCTCTTTCTACTGATTTAAGAGTTGAGGTTCATAGAGGAGGTAAGGTCTTTGAACAGGAGTATAAAATCGGAATTCCTCAATATGACGTAAGGGAAATAGGAACAACTGATAGAACAGGGACAGAAGTGACTTTCAAGCCTGACTCTTCCATATTTGTTGAAACAATCTATCATTATGATATTTTAGCTGCTAGATTAAGAGAACTATCTTTCTTAAACAAAGGAATTCATCTCAGTATAACTGATATAAGAAGAAAAAATGATGATGGATCACATGTATGTGAAAACTTTTTTTCAGAAGTTGGTTTACAAGAATTTGTAACGTTTCTAGATTCAACAAGAGAATCAATTTTAGAAGGCGTAATTTATTTTGATGGTGAAAAAAATGGTGTGCCTGTTGAGGTTGCTATGGTGTATAATAATTCATATTCAGAAAATGTACATTCATATGTAAATAACATTAATACTCATGAGGGTGGTACTCATCTTGCAGGCTTTAGAAGGGCCCTAACAAGAACTTTGAAAAAATATGCTGATGAATCAGGACTACTCAAAAAAGTTAAGTTTGAGATAAGTGGTGATGACTTTAGAGAGGGTCTTACAGCTGTTGTTTCTGTAAAGGTTATGGAACCTCAATTTGAAGGCCAAACGAAAACAAAACTAGGTAACAAAGAAGTTACAGGAGCAGTAGATAAGGCAGTTGGAGAAATGTTAACTAATTACCTTGAGGAAAATCCTAAACAAGCTCAAGTAATAGTACAGAAAGTTATTTTAGCAGCAACAGCAAGAAATGCTGCAAGAAAGGCAAGAGAATTAGTTCAAAGAAAAAATGTTCTTTCAGGATCTGGCCTTCCTGGAAAATTATCTGATTGTTCTGAGAGAGATCCAGAAAAGTGTGAAATATTTTTAGTTGAGGGAGATTCTGCTGGAGGAACTGCAAAGCAAGGAAGAGATAGGCATTTTCAAGCAATAATGCCACTAAGAGGTAAAATTCTGAATGTTGAGAAAGCTATGCAACATAAAGTTTTTGAAAATGAAGAAATTAAAAACATGTATAAAGCCTTAGGGGTTTCATTAGGTACAGAAGAAGATGAAAGAGAATTAAATCTCGAAAAGTTAAGATATCATAAAATTGTAATAATGACTGATGCTGATATTGACGGTAGCCATATTGCAACATTACTTCTAACGTTCTTTTTTAGATACCTAAAACCTTTAATTGAGAATGGATATGTATATATTGCTACTCCACCTTTATACCTTCTAAAAAGAGGTAAAGATCAAAGATATTGTTGGGATGAAAATAATAGAGATAGAATAATTGATGAAATGAAGGATGGAAAAGATGTTAATGTTGTAATTCAGAGATATAAAGGTCTTGGTGAAATGAATGCAGGTCAGCTTTGGGATACAACTATGAATCCAGAATTCAGAACATTAAAGAAAGTTAGTATTGATAGTGCAGCTGAAGCCGATAGGGTATTTTCTATGCTAATGGGGGATGATGTTCCACCAAGAAGAGCATTTATTGAAGCTAATGCAAAATATGCTAATATAGATGCTTAAAATTAAAATTATATAATATGAAAGTTACAGTTGTAGGTGCAGGAGCAGTTGGTGCAAGTTGTGCAGAATATATAGCTATAAAAAACTTTGTTTCTGAAGTTGTTTTATTAGATATAAAAGAAAATTATGCCGAAGGTAAAGCCATGGATTTAATGCAAACATCATCCTTAAATGAATTTGACACAAAAATCGCAGGTAGTACAAATGATTATTTAAAAACAGCAAACAGTGATATCGCTGTTATTACTAGTGGAATTCCAAGAAAACCTGGAATGACTAGAGAAGAATTAATTGGAATAAATGCTGGAATTGTTAAGTCTGTTGCGCAGCAATTGTTAAAGTTTTCCCCGGAAGTAATTTTAATAATTGTAAGTAACCCAATGGATACTATGACATATTTAACTCATAAAGTAACTGGAATTCCAAAAAATAGAATAATTGGGATGGGAGGTGCTTTAGATAGCGCAAGATTTAAATATAGATTAGCAGAAGCTTTAGACTGTCCAATTTCTGATGTTGATGGAATGGTTATTGGAGGCCATTCAGATAAAGGAATGGTACCATTAACTCGATTAGCTACAAGAAATAGTATACGCATCTCCGATTTTGTTTCAGAGGATAGGCTTGAAAAAGTATTGAATGACACTAAGGTTGGTGGTGCTACACTAACATCAATGCTTGGAACTTCTGCATGGTATGCTCCTGGGGCTGCTGTTTCTGCACTTGTTCATTCTATAGCTTGTGATAAAAGAAAAGTTTTTCCATGCTCGGTTATGCTTGACGGGGAATATGGTTTAAATGATCTTTGTATTGGTGTTCCAGTGGTTTTAGGTAGAAATGGTATTGAGGCTATAGTTGAAATTGATTTAAATGAAAAAGAAAAAAATGCACTAATGGAATCTGCTAAAGGAGTAAAACAAACAAATTCACTTCTAAGAGATTTAGGTTCATAGTTTTTTTCTATAAAAAAAGTTTTCTTGTTGTAGATTTAATAAAACTTTTTATTTTTGCATTCCAAATTTTATATTATGAGAAAAGATATTCATCCAGAGAATTACAGATTATGTGTATTTAAAGACATGTCAACTGACTATGCAATCTTAACAAAATCATGTGCTGAGACTAGTGAAACTATTAAGTGGGAAGATGGTAATGAATATCCTCTAATTAAAATGGAAATTTCTTCTGATTCTCACCCTTTCTATACTGGTAAGTCAAAGCTTGTAGATACTGCTGGAAGAATTGATAAGTTCAAGAGTAAATACGAGAAATTTAAAAAATAAATTTCTAATATGTCATATAAATAAACCCCATGCTGATGTATGGGGTTTTTTAGTTAAGTTTGCTTAAACTTGTATTATGAATATTATTTTATTTGATAATAATAGAGCTGAATTTTATCCGCTTTCACTTACACGTCCAATTTCTTATTTTAGAATAGGTATTCTAACAATTAAAGAAAAATGGGAAAAATATTATGATTCTATTTCTGTTCATACTGAAAAGTATTTATCAAAAAAATATATCTCAAAATTAGAAGAAGATAATATTTGGATAAATGCTCAAATAATACCTAATGAATCAATAATTACTGAAATTAATAATTTAAGAGTTGGTGAGTCGTTGTTTAAAAATTCAATATTACTTGCTTTTAGAAGCAAAGATAATTCTTCAAGTAATTTAAATGAGATAAGTTCTAACGCTAAGTTTTCATTCCTTACTTCAATAACTGATATTTTTTCATTAAATGGCGAGGAAATTAATAATGATTTAAAGCGAATGTATTCAAACAATGATTTGGAATGGAATACAGAAGTAAAAAATTTAGAAGAGATTAAAAATTCTAATACTAAAATTGGAAAAAACTCAATATATATTGAAAAAGGAGCAAGATTGAATAATTGTATTCTAAATACTAATAATGGACCAATTTACATTGGTAAAGATGCTGAAATTATGGAAGGATCTATTATAAGAGGACCATTTGCTATGTGTAAAAATTCTGTTTTGAAAATTGGAGCTAAAATTTATGAATCAACAACAATTGGCCCATATTGTAAAGTTGGAGGAGAAGTGAATAATTCTGTATTTTTTGGTTATTCATCAAAAGCTCATGATGGATTTTTAGGAAATTCTATTATTGGTGAATGGTGTAACTTAGGTGCTGATACCAATAATTCTAATCTAAAAAATAATTATGATAATGTAAAGATTTGGAACTATGTAGTGAATTCTTTTAAAGATACTAAATTGCAATTTTGCGGACTAATAATGGGTGATCATTCAAAATCTGGGATAAATACAATGTTTAACACTGGAACTGTTGTGGGCGTAGGGGCCAATGTTTTTGGATCTGGTTTTCCAAGAAACTTCATTCCTTCTTTTAGCTGGGGTGGTAGTTCTGGATTAATTGTTCATAAACTAGAAAAGTTTTTTATTACTGCTGAGAAAGTCATGTCAAGAAGAAGTGTTACTTTATCAGACGAAGATAAAAACATACTTTCGTTCATCTATGATGTGACAAAAAGTTATAGAAACGAAAAATAGCTGCCATATAGGCAATCTTTTAATTAATGGCATACTTATTGATACTTTTATCATAAAAGAAAATTTTTCATGAAAAAAATCGAAATTAAAGACTTTTTTTTATCATCATCAATAGACGGGGAAAGTGAATTTTTCCCTCTTCTTAGTGATGAAGATGAACAAAAAATTGATAAAGAAAAAAATCCAGAAACACTTCCAATTCTTCCATTAAGAAATACAGTGTTATTTCCTGGTGTGATTATACCAATAACAGTTACCAGAGAACGTTCTGTAAAATTAATTAAGGAAGCTGAAAAAAACAATAAGATTATTGGAGTAGTTGCTCAAAAGGATTCAAAAATTGAATTACCCAAAGTTGATGATTTAAATAAGGTTGGTACAGTTGCTCAAATACTTAAGGTTTTGAAAATGCCTGATGGAAATATAACTGCTGTAATACAAGGAAGAAAAAGATTTGAATTGGAAGAAATTATTTCACAGGAACCATACTACAAGGCGAAAATTAAAGATTACGTCGAGTTAAAACCATATTCAGACAAAGAATTTGATGCACTTGTTTCTTCAATAAAAGATATTGCCTTGAGAATTATAGATGAATCTCCAAATATTCCAAATGAAGCTTCTATTGCAATAAAAAATATTAAAAGTTCATCCTTTGTAATAAATTTTGTTTCTTCTAATATGACAATTAGCATGGAAAATAAGCAAAGACTATTGGAGGAAATTGATTTGAAAAAGCGAGCTATTAATGTTTTAGAACTTTTGTCAAAAGAGCTTCAAATGTTAGAGATGAAAAATGAAATACAATCTAAAGTAAGAACAGATTTAGATCAACAACAAAGAGAATATTTCTTACATCAACAAATGAAAGCAATTCAAGAAGAATTGGGAGGGGCTGGTTCTGGAAAAGAAATTGAGGAAATGAGGCTTCAAGCTTCAAAAAAGAAATGGTCCGACTCTGTAAAAGAATCTTTTGAAAAAGAACTGAAAAAACTTCAGAGAATGAATCCTTCAATGTCAGATTATTCTGTTCAAAGAAGCTATCTTGAACTAATTTTAGATTTGCCCTGGAATGAATTTACTAAAGACTTTTTTGATTTAAAGAAAGCAAATAAAATTCTTAATCGAGACCATTTCGGATTAGAAGAGGTGAAAAAAAGAATAATTGAGCACCTAGCTGTTCTAAAATTAAAGGGAGACATGAAATCTCCAATTATATGTCTTTATGGTCCACCAGGAGTTGGTAAAACATCTCTTGGTAAATCAATTGCTGAAGCACTTGGAAGAAAGTACCAAAGAGTCTCCTTGGGAGGATTAAGAGATGAAGCTGAAATAAGAGGTCACAGAAAAACATATATCGGGGCTATGCCTGGAAGAATAATTAAAGCAATAAAAAAAGCGGAATCTTCAAACCCAGTTTTTGTATTAGATGAAATTGATAAAGTTACAAGAGACTCTCATGGGGATCCATCCTCAGCACTTCTAGAAGTTCTGGATCCAGAACAAAATGAGCAATTTCATGATAATTACCTTGAACTAGAATATGATTTATCAAAAGTTTTATTTGTTGCTACTGCAAATTCGCTGTCGTCAATTCAGCCTGCGCTTAGAGACAGAATGGAAATTATTGAAATTAATGGTTATACTGTTGAAGAAAAAGTAAAAATTGCTCAAAAACATTTATTACCTAAACAATTGTTAAGTCATGGTTTGAATAAAGAGGATTTAAAAATTAGTGATAAGATTTTAGAAAAAATTGTTGATCAATATACTAGAGAATCTGGAGTTAGAGGTTTAGAAAAAGTTATTAGTAAAATGATTAGATATGCTGCGAAATCTATCGCAATGAATGAAGAATATGTGTCAAATGTAGATAGTAAAACGGTAGAGCTTGTTCTGGGGCCACCAAAATTTGATAGAGATAGATTTTTAGAAAACACAATTCCTGGAGTTGTAACTGGTTTAGCTTGGACTAGTGTGGGTGGTGATATTCTTTTTATAGAAAGTAGCTTAAGCAAAGGAAAAGGGCAATTAACAATAACGGGTAATATTGGTAAAATAATGAAGGAATCTGCAACATTGTCTTTAGAATTTTTGAAATCAAACTCAGAAAAATATGGTATTGATAGTTCTGTATTTAATGATACTAATGTACATATACATGTCCCAGAGGGAGCAACTCCAAAAGACGGCCCATCTGCTGGAATAACTATGTTTTCTTCATTAGTATCTGTATTTACTAAAAGATTAGTAAAGAAAAATATTGCAATGACTGGTGAAATTACTCTTAGAGGAAAGGTTTTACCTGTTGGTGGAATAAAAGAAAAATTATTAGCTGCTAAAAGATCTGGTATTTCTGAAATAATTTTATCATCTCAAAATAAAAAGGATGTTTCAATAATAAATAAGCAATATTTAAAGAATATGACGTTTCATTATGTGGAAAATATGCACGAAGTAATTGATATAGCTCTTGAAAAAAAATAATTCTAAATAATGAAATTTAGATGTTTTCTTATTTTTTTATTATACTCTGCTACCCTTTTTTCTCAAAATGGAAATACATCATTTTCTTTCTTAAATATCGAAACATCACCTAGGTCAATAGCAATGGGCGGAGATTTAATTTCTGTTTTTGATAATGACATTACTTTATCTCAAAAAACACCCTCTATTCTTAATTCTGAAATGGATAATAATTTGAGCTTTAGTTTTATTGATTATTTCTCTGATATAAATATTGTTTCATTCAGTTTTGCTAAAAATTTCACTAACATTGGTAGCCTTTCATTTGGTTTTATTTCTGCAGATTATGGTGAATTTATTCAAACAAGTGAAAATGGTGATCAAATTTCTGATTTTATAGCATCTGATCAAATACTTACTTTTGGATATTCTAGAAAAATACACGAAAATTTAAATCTTGGATTTAATGTGAATTTTTTAAACTCATTATATGAACTTTATAAAGCTACTGCTATAACATCAAATATTTCAACAACATATAATAATTACGATAAAAATATTTCTGCCACATTATTGTTTAAAAATATTGGAAGAAAGTTAACTGGTTATACATCAAACGAAGAACAAATTCCTTTTGAAACCCAATTGGGTTTTTCAAAAAATTTAAAGTATTTACCATTTAAATATTCAATAGTTTATAGTAATTTAAATAAGTTTGATATTAGTAATGATTACTCACTCAATAGTTTTACTAATAACGATACAGGTGAGATTGAATTTACAGATGAAAGTTTAGCTAAAACATTTTTGCGTCATCTTATTATTTCTGGCGAACTTGGATTGTTTAAGGATAATCTTTTTGTTAGGGGAGGGTTTAATTTTCAGCGGAGATTTGATATGACTATAGATTCATATGGAGGTTTAGTTGGTTTTTCATTTGGACTAGGAATGAATGTTTCAAAAATTAACATTGATTATAGTAGATCTTCTTATCATCTTTCAGGGCAAATTAATACATTCTCAATTACAACAAATCTAAGTACTTTTGGAATATGAAACATAATGAAATAAATATTGCAATTGATGGATATTCTTCTTGCGGTAAAAGTTCAATAGCAAAGGATATATCAAGAAATTTTAATATGATATATGTAGACTCTGGTGCAATGTATAGGGCTGTGACTTTATTTTGTTTAGAAAATAATATTATAGAGAACAAAAAAATTAATCAAATTAAATTAATTGATTCTTTAAATACTATTGATATTAAGTACAACTATAATAAATCTCTTAATGTTTCTGAAATTTTTTTAAATGGAGAGAATGTTGAAAAAAAAATTAGAAATAAAAAAGTGTCAAATTATGTTAGTAAAGTTAGTCAGATTGCTAAGGTTAGAAGTAAACTAATTAAAATTCAGCAAGATATTTGTGCAAATAAAAATGTAGTAATGGATGGAAGAGATATTGCTACTAAAGTTATGCCAAACGCAGAATTAAAGTTTTTTATAACTGCTAATATTGAAACAAGAGCAAAAAGAAGATTTGATGAGTTAAAAAAAACTGATTGTTTGATTACTTTTGATGAAGTATTAAACAATCTAAATGAAAGAGATAGCGATGATATTAATCGATCTATCAATCCATTAATAAAATCAAATGATGCTATTGTAATTGATAATACTTCTCTTAATTTTGCACAACAGAATAAATTAATATTTAATTATATTCATGACGCAACAAATTAAAGTAACGGTTGACCCAAAATCAGGTTTTTGTTTTGGAGTTGTTTATGCCATTGAAATGGCAGAAAATATTCTTAAAGAAGAAGACAAATTGTATTGTTTAGGAGATATTGTTCATAACAATAAAGAAGTTGATAGGTTAAATAATTTGGGGCTTGAGATTATAGACCATAGTCGTCTTAAAGAGCTTAATGATTGTAAAGTATTAATCAGGGCTCATGGAGAACCTCCTTCAACTTATGACATTGCATTAAAAAATAATATTGAACTATTAGATGCTTCTTGTCCTGTAGTTTTAAAGTTACAACATCAAATCAAAGAAGGATATGAAACTATAAAAAAAATAAATGGACAAGTTATTATTTATGGTAAAGAAGGTCATGCTGAGGTAACAGGTCTAGTTGGACAAACTAATGGTGAAGCTATAATAGTTACAACAAAAGATGACCTATCAAAAATTGATTTTGACAAACCAATATATATTTATTCACAAACAACAAAGAGTCCAAAGGCTTTTCAAGAAATTGTGGACGAAATTAAAAAAGAGTTAACTAGACTAGATAAAGAAATTGATCTCAAATTTGTTGTTCATGATACCCTCTGTAGGCAAGTTTCTGGAAGAGAACCTCAATTGAAAAATTTTGCTAGTGACAATGATGTGATTATTTTTGTTAGTGGTACAAAAAGTTCAAATGGAAAAATGTTATTTGCATCATGCAAAGAAGAAAATAAATATTCCTATTTTGTTTCTGATGCCAAGGAAATAGATGAAAATTGGTTTAAAAACAAATCTACTGTTGGTGTTTGTGGCGCTACATCAACTCCAAGATGGTTGATGGATAAAGTTGCCGCACATATTAGTAAGATTTACTAGATTATTTTATTTTAAATAAAAGGTGTATATTTGCCGCCCAATTTAGTAATGCAAAAGTAAGATGTCTAGATTGAATTAAAATTAATTTTAAAGCTTTTCAATTTGTAGCATTTAAAATCTTACACCAGAATTGAAAATACAAAACCTCTCTTGTAATGTCAAAAAAACAAGAAAAAGAAACTAAAGAAAAAACAGTTTCTAAAGTTGCAAAGACAAAAAAAACTAAATCTGCAACAAAAAAAACCAAAGAAATACCTGAAGAAGTAGCTGAATCCCCAGTTACTGAAGAAGTAGCTGAATCCCCAGTTACTGAAGAAGTAGCTGAATCCTCAGTTACTGAAGAAGTAGCTGAATCCCCAGTTGCTGAAGAAGTAGTTGAATCTCCAGTTACTCAACAAAATCAAGAAGAATTTAATTGGGATTCAATCATAAAGAATGAAATTTACTCTGACAAAGAAAGAGCTGAATTAATCAGTACTTATTCTGAAACCCTTCCAGTTGTCGAATCAAAGCAGGTAATTGACGGAGTTGTTGTATCAATTTCAGATAGAGAAGTTATTGTTGATATTAATTTTAAATCTGATGGTGTTATATCGAGTTCAGAATTCAAGTACAATGAAGATTTAAAAATAGGTGATACTGTAGAGGTTTTAGTTGAAAAACAAGAAGATAAAAACGGTCAATTAATACTTTCACATAGAAGAGCTAGGGTTTTAAGAGCTTGGGAAAAAGTTAATGTTGCTCTTGAAACTGGCGAAATTGTTAATGGTCAAATAAAGAGTCGAACAAAAGGAGGTATGATTGTTGATGTCTTTGGAATTGAATGCTTCTTGCCTGGTTCTCAAATAGATGTTAAGCCAATCAGGGATTATGATGAATATGTTGGAAGAAAAATGGAATTCAAGATTGTTAAAGTAAATGAGTCATTTAGAA
>JBJKXM010000038.1:0-7785 GCA_045561575.1 Flavobacteriales bacterium | reverse complement strand
ATTTGCTACAAACTTTACAATATTCTGTTCTTGTAAGATAATCAGGAATTAATGCTATTGATCTAATAATTTCTTTAATTATTGCAACTCTTTTTATGGGGTCTTCTTCAGATTCAGCATTAAGAATTTTTGTTTTATATGTAATAAAATCAATTGCATTCTTATCTAAAAAACTGTTTAACTCATCTGTACTACTTTGTTTGGCATAAGAGTCAGGGTCTTCATTTTCTGGAAATGGAACTACTTTAACATTCATCCCCTCCTTTAGTATTAAATCTACACTTCGGAATGAAGCCTTTATTCCCGCACTATCTCCATCAAATAGTATTGTGATGTTTTTTGTAAATCGGCTTATTAGTTTTACTTGTTCTATACTTAAAGCAGTTCCAGAGGCAGAAACTACATTTTCAATTCCTTTTTGATATAATGAAATAACATCAGTGTAACCTTCAACTATGTAACAATTATCTTTTTTGCTTATGGCATTCTTTGCGAAAAATATTCCGTAAAGGATTTTACTTTTATTGTAAATTATAGACTCTGGAGAATTTTGATATTTTGCTTTAGCATTTGGATTGAGCGCTCTTCCGCCAAAACCTAAAATTCTTCCTGAAAAACTATGTATAGGAAACATGACACGCTCTCTGAATCTGTCAATAATCTCATTTTTTCCAACTTCAATTGAAAGGCCGGATTTTAATAAAAACTCTTTAGAGTATAATTTGTTTATTGCTTCATTAGTTAAAGAGTTTTTAATTTTTGGACTATATCCAAGTTCAAATTTTTTAATAATTTCTTGATTATAACCACGTTCTTTAAAGTAGTTTAAACCTATTTTTTTTCCTTCTTCAGAATTCCAAATACTATTTATAAAAAACTCTTTTGCAAATTTTGAAATAATATACAAGCTATCTTTTTCATTTGCTCTTTCGGCTTGTTCTTCTGTCATCTCTTGCTCAACAATTTCAATATTATATTTTTTTGCAAGATATTTTAACGCTTCAGGATAGCTATAGTGTTCTTTGTCCATTAGAAAACTAACACTATTCCCTCCTTCTCCGCACCCAAAACATTTATAGATTCCTTTCGAAGGAGACACCGTAAATGAAGGGGTTTTTTCATTATGAAATGGACACAGACCTAAAAGATTAGCACCTCTTTTTTTAAGAGTAACAAAATCAGAAACCACTTCTTCTATTTTAGCTGCTTCAAATATTTCATCAATGGTTTCTTTTGGGATCATTTTCTTCTTTTAACTACGTATTTAACTAATTCAATTAAAGATGTTTTTGCCTCACTATCCTTTATTTTCTCTAAAAAACCAAGAGCTTCATTATAATAATCATTCATTTTCTCTTCAGCGAATTCAAGACCTTTAGTTTCTTTAACTAGTGAAATAATTCGTTCTATTTTTTTTGAATTTTTACTGTCGTTTTTTATGGTATTAATTATAAATCTCTTTTCATGTTTACTAATGTTATTTAATGTATAGATTAATGGAAGTGTCATTTTTTTGTCTCGAATATCCAATCCAGTTGGTTTTCCAATTAAGGGACTTTGGGTATAATCAAATAAATCATCTTTGATTTGAAATGCAATACCCACTTTTTCACCAAATTCTTTCATTAGACTAATGTTTTCTTCTGATGTTCCAGAAGAAGCAGCTCCAGATTCACAACATGCAGATATTAATGCAGCAGTTTTTTTTCTAATTATATCAAAGTATATGCCTTCAGTTATATTTAAACTTCTAGTTTTTTCAATTTGTAATAACTCTCCCTCACTCATTTCCTTAACCGCTTTACTTACAATTTTTAACAAACCAAACTCTTCTTTTTCAACAGCCAATAACAAACCTCTAGATAGTAAAAAATCACCAACTAATACAGAGATTTTATTTTTCCAAAGGGCATTTATAGAAAACACCCCACGTCTAAAATTTGATTCGTCAATAACATCGTCATGCACTAATGTTGCAGTGTGTAGAAGCTCTATCAAACTAGCTGCTGTATAGGTGCTTTCTATAATGTTATTAAAAATCTTTGCACATAAAAAAACAAACATTGGACGCATTTGCTTGCCTTTACGTTTGATAATATAATGCATTATTTTGTCAAGTAAAGGAACTCGTGTTTTTAATGAAGATTTAAACTTATCTTCAAAAACATTCATCTCATTTGAAATAGGCTTTTTTATTTCCTTTATGTTTAACAAGATCTTTAATTTTTAGATTTTTATAAAATTAGATAATATCTAAGAGATAATAATCTGTTATTTTAATTTATTTACTAATTGTCCACACGCAGCATTAATATCTTTTCCTTTGCTTTTTCTGAGATTCACAATGACATTTCTCTCTTCAAGATATTCAATAAAATTATTTGTTTTTTTATTTGATGATTTTTTAAATGGAAATCCATCGACTTGATTGTATTCAATCAGATTAACTTTGCAAGGCGCTTTTTTACAGAAATTCACAAGTTGGCTTGCATCTTCAATAGTGTCATTTACTCCATCAAATAAAATATATTCATACGTAACCCTTGTGCCGGTTTTGTCGTAAAAATATTTTATTGCCTCTTCAAGTTTTGTGAGGTCTATAGATTCATTAATAGGCATTATATTATTTCTTTTCTCATTATTAGCAGTGTGTAAGCTAAGTGCCAGATTAAATTTTACATCATCATCAGCAAGTTTTTTAATCATTTTTGCAATTCCAGCTGTTGAAACAGTAATCCTTTTTGGGGACATGCCTAAACCTCGGTCATTTGTAATTAAGTCGATACTTTTTATTAAGTTTTCATAGTTTAATAAAGGCTCTCCCATACCCATATATACAATATTGCTTAGAGGTTTGCCAAATTTTAATTTGGCTTGTTCATTTAATATGTAGACCTGATCATAAATTTCTGAGAAATTAAGATTTCTTTCTAGTTTCAATGTGCCTGTTGCACAAAAAGTACAGGCAAGGCTACACCCTGCTTGTGAAGAAATACAAGCCGTTAGTCTTTTTCTAGACGGTATTATTACCCCCTCAACAAGCTTATTATCATGAAGTTTAAGACTATATTTAATTGTTTTATCACTACTTTGTTCTGCTTTATGAATTTCCACATTTTTTATTGTGAAATATTTTTGAAGAAGATGTCTGTCAGAAATAGATAGAGACGTCATTTCTTCAAAACTTACTACTCTTTTTTTCCATAGCCACTCGTGTACCTGTTTTGCTCTAAAGCTTGCAATCTTATTTTTTTTGAAAAACAATATAAGATCCTCTATCGCTAGTAATCTTATGTCCTGTTTTTCGGTCATTTTAAAGTTTTATTTAAGTGTGAGTTAAATTACTATAATTTTAGAAAATCACTAGCAATTTTTAAATCAGCTGGAAATGTTATTTTGATATTTTGATTTTCTCCATCAATTGTTATGATTTTATTTCCAAAAGCTTCAAAAACTGAAGCATCGTCAGTATATGAGTCACAGTAATCTTGCGAGTACGCCTTATTAATTTCCGCGTACTTAAAACATTGTGGAGTCTGTACAGACATATAATTTTTTCGTAAAACATTTTGAGATTTATTGTTCTCAACCAACCTTATTGATTCTGTAAGGGGTAATGTTGGAATCACTCCTAAACCCTGTTCTACGTTGTTTATTAAATTATTTATAAGTTGCTTTGATACGCATGGCCTAACACCATCATGAATTAAGACTATGTCAGTATTAGTAATTTTTTTAAGCCCATTTTTAACTGAATCAAACCTATTTTCTCCTCCTTCGACTAATGTATGTTTGATATTAAAATTATTTGATTCGCACAAATTGTGCCAGTGATCAAAATGACATTTAGGTATTACTAGATAAATATTGTCTAATTGACAAAATCGCTCTATTGTATACATTAAGACTGGTTTTTTGTCGATTAGCAGGAATTGTTTTGGGGTTTTATTATTGAATCTTGTTCCTGATCCACCAGCAACAATTAATGCAGTTGTTTTCATGTTATAAAATTAACATTGCATCACCAAAAGTATGGAATTTGTATTTTTTCTTAACAGCTTCTTTATAAGCTTTCATTAAAAATTCATAACCTGAAAATGCAGAAACTTGCATCATGAGAGAAGATTTTGGTAAGTGAAGGTTAGTTAACATACATGAGGCAATTTTAAATTCATGTGGTGGGAAAATAAATGTGTTTGTCCACCCATCAAAAGGGATAACCATATTTTTTGTTGATACACTTGACTCCATACTTCTAATAACTGTTGTCCCAACTGCACATACTTTCTTTTTGTTTGTAAGAGCATCATTTATTTTGTTAGCAGCTTCTTGTTCAATAATCATCTGTTCAGATTCCATTTTATGTTTAGACAAATCTTCTACCATGATTGGATGAAAAGTCCCAAGACCTACATGTAGTGTTATTTCAGAGAAATTTATTCCTTTAATTTGCATCTTTAAGATTTGTGTTTTACTTAAATGCATTCCGGCAGTTGGTGCAGCGACCGCTCCCTCTTCCTTTGCAAAAACAGTTTGGTATCTTTCAGTATCTTTCGGTGTTGGCTCTCTTTTGATGAAGCTTGGAAGAGGAGTTTTACCTAAAGAATTAAGTGTTTCCTTAAATTCCTCATGTGTGCCATCATACAAAAAACGCAATGTTCTTCCCCTTGAAGTTGTGTTGTCAATAACCTCAGCAATGAGTTCATCATTTTCACCAAAAAAAAGCTTGTTTCCAATTCTAATTTTTCTAGCTGGGTCAACCAAAACATCCCAAAGTCTATTTTTTTTGTTTAATTCTCTCAACAAGAAGACCTCGATTCTTGCGCCAGTTTTTTCTTTGTTTGCATAAAGCCTTGCAGGAAATACCTTTGTATTATTCACACACATCACATCTCCATCATCGAAATATTCGATAAGATCTGATACTTTTTTGTGTTCAATTTCACCAGTACTTCTGTGAAGAACCATAAGTTTTGAATCGTCACGTGTTTTTGCTGGGGTATCTGCAATTAGCTTTTCTGGCAGATCAAAATTAAACATAGATAGTTTATATTTCATATCGGGATATTTTAAAGGAATGCAAATATAATGTATTGGCTTGCCTATGTCAAGGACTTTGTGGAATTTAGTTCTTTTTTAAAGTCATCTATTTTTTTTGCATCATTAATGTCAAAATTCCCAATTTTAGTTCTTATTAGATCCGAAAGAAATGCGCCATTATTTAGTTTAACACCAAAATCATGTGCAATTGATCTTATATAGGTTCCTTTACTACATTCAATTGTAAATTTTATTTTTGGGATTTTTATCTCCGTTACTTTAAAATTGTGAACAATTATTTTTCTCGAATTTATTTCAATTTCTTCACCTCTTCTGGCTTTTTTATATAGTCTTTCGCCGTTTACTTTGATTGCTGAAAAAATTGGAGGCTTTTGTAAAATTTCTCCAAAAAATAATTTTGTGGTATTAAATATTTCTTTTTTGGTAATCATTGAATAATCAAATGTTTTATCAATTTCTGTCTCAAGATCAAATGATGGTGTAGTTGCCCCAAGTGTTAATTCCCCCTGGTATTCTTTCTTTTGCCCCTGTATTTCAGAAATTTTTTTTGTGGCTTTTCCTGTGCAAACAATAAGAAGACCTGTAGCCAATGGATCTAATGTGCCAGCATGGCCAACTTTGATTTTTTTTATTTTGAACCTTTCTTTAAGAAGATTTTTTATCTTTTTTACAACATCAAAAGAGGTCCAGTTTTTTTCTTTATGTATTAATAAAGTTTGCCCAGACATAAAATCTTCCTTTGAAAGATTTGTTTTGTCTATCCACATGCTAGAGTGTTGAAATTATTGATAATGTGCCTACTATAAAACAATAGATAGAAAAATATTTGAGTTTACTTTTTTTAACTAGTTTAATCATCCACTTACATGCTAAAATCCCAGTTATAAAAGCAAAAATAAACCCAAAAATTAATGGTAAAATTTCATTATTATTTAATAATACTTCTGATGAGGTTAAATCTTTTAATACTTTCCCAAAAATAAGAGGAACTACCATTAGAAAAGAAAATTTAGCAGCATTTTCCTTATCTATTCCAAGCAGAACTGCTGTTGATATTGTTGCCCCTGAACGAGAAATTCCTGGAATTATAGCAATTGCTTGAGACATCCCAATTATGACAGAAGATTTTATATTAATTTTTTTTTCAGATGGCTTTGCTTTGTCAGCCATAAAAAGAAGTAAGCCTGTTAGAATCAACATATAGCCAACAATCATTAAATCACCACTAAATAACAATTCAATCTCAGCTTCAAGAAAAAAACCTATTAGCGCTGCGGGAATCATAGAGATTAAGATTTTAACTGAGAACCAAAAACTATCATTTTTCTCAAAAGTTATTAGTCCTAATACTAATTTTTTAATATCACCTTTAAAAATAACAATTGTACTACATGCTGTTGCAAAATGTAAAATAACAGTCATTAACAAGCTTTCACTTGGCATCTTGTTTTCACCTAAAAGAACTTTGAAAATTTCTAAATGCCCACTACTACTGACTGGAAGAAATTCAGTTAACCCTTGAATAATACCAAGAATTATAGCATTAATAATATCCACGTTTATTTCTTATTATCCGATTTTAGCATGATGGCAAAAATTTCTAGAATAAACCCACTTACAATTAAAATAGGAGCTAGCGTAAGTCGCTGGAAATTAAAAATATCTTCTGAAAACACATTTGGATTTTCAGATTCTCCACCCATCATTAAGAAGATTCCTGATAAGATCAGTACTAATCCGCTTATTAATAAAATGTAATTTTTTTTCTTGAATACAAAATCCATATTTTTATTTTTTAATTATATAATTCATTTTCGTTTAAATAAATAAAACGTCTAACTGCGAAAAAAGTAGAAGCACAGCTTATAATTATTCCACAACAAAATAAAACAATAAAAACTATTCCAATAATTTGAAGGTCATTAATGTTTAAAATACTTGCTGTTTCCTTTTGAATTAATTGTATAGATCCAATGAGCATGAAAATAGCAAAAATAGCACTATACAAACCTTGATAAATTCCATTTGTTATAAATGGTTTTTGAATAAAACTGCTTTCTGCGCCAACAAGTCTCATTGTCCTAATTAAGAATCTTTTTGAATACACAGATAATCTTATAGTATTATTAATTAAGGCAAATGCAATGAAAAATAAAATTAAACTGAAGCAAAAAAGAAAGAAGGATATTTTTCTTATGTTACTATTCAGACTTTCAATTAAATTTTTTTGATAATAAATTTCATGTACAATTTTGTTTTTTGCTAATTCGGAACTTATATTTTGTAGACTATCGTTATTAGCATAATTTGAATTTAATTTAACATCTATTGATGCCATTATTGGGTTGTAGCCAAGGAAGCTAACAAAATCTTCTCCTAATTCATTTTCTAAATCTTTTGTTGCCTCTTCTTTAGATATAAATTGGGTTTTTTTTGTGAAGTCTTCAGCGTCTAAAATCTTATTAAATTCAATTAGCTCAATTTCCTTAATATTATCTTTTATCATTATGGAAAAACCAACATTCTCTTTTACATAATTCGTAAGTCTTTGTGCATTAATAAGAAATAATGATAACAATCCTAACACAAATAAGACAAGAGAAAGGCTTACGATAACTGAAACAGATGAAGAAACAATCTTTCTGTTTAATGATTTGTTTTTTCTCTTATTCATTATGTTTGCTAAAATATAAAAATACAGTGAAGATTTACTTTGATTACTTA
>JBJKXM010000037.1:0-44916 GCA_045561575.1 Flavobacteriales bacterium | reverse complement strand
CTTTTCATGAATGATGATGAAACTGACGGTATAATAATGATTGGAGAAATTGGTGGTCAATTAGAGGCAGATGCTGCTAAGTGGATAAAGAAGAATGGTACAAAGCCAGTAGTTGGATTTATTGCTGGAAAAACTGCACCAGCAGGTAGAACAATGGGTCATGCAGGAGCAATTGTTGGTGGTAAAGATGATACCGCTGATGCTAAGATGCAGATTTTAAGAGAATGTGGTATTTCTGTAGCAGAATCACCTGCTAATATTGGAAGTTTAATGGCTCAACTTATTTCATAAAACTTTATTTCATATTTTTATAATTAAATAAAATTTACAAAATGAATCTTTTAAAAGGTAAAACTGCTATAATAACAGGTGGTTCAAGAGGAATTGGTAGGGGAATTGCTAAAAAATTCGCTGAAAATGGAGCTAACGTTGTTTTTACATGTATTAAGATGTCTGATGCTTCAATGGAATTGGAAAACCAATTAGGAAGTCTAGGTGTCAAAGCTAAAGCTTATGAATCTGATGCTGCTGATTTTATTGCTTCCATGAAATTAGCTGAAGATGTATTAAATGACTTTGGTAGTATTGATATACTTGTTAATAATGCTGGAATTACTAAAGATAATTTACTTATGCGTATGAGTGAAGAAGATTTTAATGATGTTATGAAAATTAATATGAATTCTGTCTTTAATAATACTAAAGCAGTTTTAAGACAAATGCTTAAGCAAAGAAATGGTTCTATAATTAATCTTAGTTCGGTTGTTGGTGTAAAAGGAAATGCTGGACAGTCAAATTACTCATCTTCAAAAGCCGGAATTATTGGTTTTACTAAATCTGTAGCACTTGAACTAGGATCTAGAAATATCAGATGTAATGCTATTGCACCAGGTTTTATTGAAACCGAAATGACTAAAGCATTAAATAATGATCAAGTTAATGATTGGGCAGAAAGTATTCCTTTAAAGCGAACTGGTCAAGTTGATGATATTGCCAATACATCATTGTTTTTAGCATCTGACATGTCTTCATATATCACAGGTCAAGTGATAAATGTTTGCGGAGGTATGCTTACATAGTTTTATGTTACATAATATTATTTTTTCAAATAATCTTTTTGTTATCTGTGTCTTATTAGGTCTTTTTTTCTCTTCACTTCTTTATTATAATCAAAGGAAAAATTTAAAATCTTCAATTTTATATTGTTTAACCATATTCAGATTTATTTTAATAACAATACTTTCTTTTTTGCTTTTAGATCCGGTTGTTAAGTCTGAAAATTTAATAACTGAGAAACCAATTGTGGTTATTTTACAAGATGGATCAAGCTCTATCCAACAAAATATTTTAAAACAGCTTAATGATTTAAGTAAGAAATTGAGTGGATATGATGTTTATAATTATAACTTTTCAGACAAACTATATTCTGATTTTACATCAGAAAACAATGGCTTAATCACTGATTTTTCAAAAGCTTTGGGTCAAGTAAAGTCAATTTTTACTAACAGAAATTTATCATCAATAGTATTTGCAAGTGATGGTCTGAATAATTCAGGCTTAAATCCTTTATTTTCTGATAATTTAGAAGTTCCAATACATACAATTTGTTTAGGAGATACAAATACTTACAGCGATAATTTTATTTCAGATGTAAAACACAATGATATTGTATTTTTAGGTAACAGTTTTCAATCAGAAATTTATATTGAATCAAAAAAATATGTTGGTAAAACTATAAATCTTACTGTAGAAAATAATGGTAAAATTCTTTTTCAAGATAAATTAATAATCACTTCAAATAATCAGTTTTTTAAAATACCTGTTGAAATACCAACTTCAGAAATAGGTGTTCAATCATTCATTGTAAAAATTTCTCCTCTAGCTAATGAAAGAAATGTAAATAATAATAGTTTTAGATTTTATATTGATGTAATAAATACTAAGTATAATATTTTATTAGTTCATGATGATACTCATCCTGATTTAGGCTCTTACGTAAATGTTATAAATAGAAATAAAGATTATAAGTTAGATGTAATAAGCTCAAAAGATTTAATTCAAGATATTAGTTCCTATAATTTGATTGTTATTCATTCTATTTCAAATGAAAATGATGATTTTATAAATAAAATTAAAGAAAATAGTAATATTCCAGTATTAATCTTTTGCAAACAAGATTTTAACTTGTACTCTGAAATAGTACCAAATGTGAATTTTAGATCAAAATCTACAAATAGTGATGTTTACTCTAGTGTAAATATTGATTTTTTAAGCTTTAAACTTTCAAATTCATTAGTTAATTTTATAGAAAATGCACCTCCAATTTCAACAAATTTCGGTTTGTATAATGTATCTTCATCTGTAAATTTATTGTTAAAACAAAAAATTGGAAATACTATTTCAGATTCGCCTATATGTTTATTTGATGAGTATAATGGTCAAAAAATTGGAGTTTTATTCGGTGAAGGTTTTTGGAGATGGAAGTTAAAAGATTTTAGAATAAATAACAATAATGATCTTTTTAATGAATTTTATAATAAGATAACTCAATTTTTACTTTTAAAAGAAGATAAAAGTAAATTTAGATTATTGTATGATACCGAAATTGATGAAAATCAAAAACTAATTTTTAATGCTCAGGTTTATAATGATAATTTTCAATTAGAAAATAATGAAGATGTTAGATTAGTGTTAACTAACTCAAAAAATCAAGAGTTTGAATACTTGTTTGATAAGGTAGATGATAAATATTTTTTGGATGTTGGAAGATTAGATGCAGATAATTATAGCCTTTATTCTAAGGTTGATAAAAGAAATTATGAAAAATATGGTGATATAAATGTTAAGTCTATACAAATAGAAAAAATCTCAAATGTTGCTGACCATCAATTTCTTTATAATTTGAGTAATGATAGCGGCGGAAAATCATTTTCATTTTCAGACCTATTCTTATTAGAAGAGTATCTAAACAAAAATCAAAACAAAACTACATTAACAACAATTGAGGATAAACTAAAGCAGTTAATTGATTTTGAGTTGATTTTATTAATTTTGTTACTATTAATTTCTACAGAATGGTTTGTAAGAAAATATCATGGTTTAACATAATTTTATGAAGATTCATCATCTATATATCTTAATTATTGCTGTTTTTCTTAGCTCTTGTTCTACATCTTCAGTTTTAGTTTCTATTCAAAAACCAGCAGATATTTCTTTACCTCAAGATATTAAGACAGTTGTTGTAGCTAACAGATCTATTCCAACAAAAAAGAACTTAGCAGGAAATATTTTAGAGGGTTTTGTTTCTGGTGAAGGAATTGGAACTGATAAAATGGGTTCTAAATATTGTGTTGAAGGTCTGGTATCTATTTTAGATAATTCAGACAGATTCGAAATAAAAAATATTGGAGATTTAGAATTAAAAGGAACTGGAACTTCTTCATTTCCATTACCCTTAAAATGGAAAAAAGTTAGTAACTTATGTAAAACTTATAATGCAGATGCCTTAATAGTTTTAGAAACTTTTGATTCAGATTCTAGAATTCTTTTTGGTAAGCCTGTTAGAAGAACCGTAAAAAGAAAAGGAAAGAAAATTGTTGAAATGAGGCATAAAGCCATTCTTGAAATGAAAATTGTTTCTGGATGGAGAATTTATGACAACAACAAACAAATAATTATCGATGAAAACAAGTTTACTGAATATAAAGAATTTACTGCATGGGGAAACTCTAATAAAGAAGCAGAGAGCAAATTGCCTTACAAAGGATCAGCATTAAAGGAGTCTGGTGATTTTGCAGGTTTTAAATATGGAAAAAGAATTTCTCCCATATGGATTCAAGCAAGAAGAGTTTTCTATTCAGGTAAGGAGGATGAATTTAAAAAAGCATCTAAAGAAGTTAAATCAAATCAATGGGATAATGCCATCGATATTTGGAAAAATTTAGTAAATCTAAATGATAAAAAAATTGCCTCCAAGGCATCTTATAATATGGCTTTAGCTGCAGAAATCAAAGGCTCTTTAGATGTTGCGATTGATTGGGCAAAAAAAGCTAAAGCGTTAGGAGATAAAAAAGCTAACTCGTATATTAGCATTTTAAATAAAAGAAAACAAGATCAAGTTAAATTAAATAAACAATTAAATAATTAAAATATGGAAAATCAGGGTTTGCCAAGAGCATTGGTGATGGGAATAGCAGGTTTAATTTTTATAGTTCTTTTTGGTTCTAGTATGTTTGTAACTATTGAGCCTGGTGAGAAAGGAGTTCTTTTTAAGAAATTTGGAGGGGGACTTGATAGAGAAGTTGTTTATCCTCAAGGATTTCACATTATTGCACCATGGAATACTATGTTTGTATATGATGTGAAGTTTAAAGATACTTTTGAAAAAATGGAAGTATTATCAAAGAACGGTTTATCAATTAAGATAGACCTGTCTTTTAGATATCAACCACTTCCTGATCAAATTGGTTACCTTCACGATGAAGTTGGAAAGGATTACTTAGAAAAAATTATTAAGCCTGAAATAAGATCTGTT
The DNA here is from genome assembly GCA_045561575.1 of Flavobacteriales bacterium. Lineage (GTDB taxonomy): Bacteria > Bacteroidota > Bacteroidia > Flavobacteriales > BACL11. Next base: position 40,382 of record JBJKXM010000037.1, on the reverse strand, counting down.
ACAAGAGAAGTAATAGGGAATTATCTTCCTGAAGAATTATACTCAACTAAAAGGGAAGCAATTGAGGATGAAATCTATGATAGTACAAAGAAGAAAATTGAATCTAAATACTTAATGCTTGATGCCATTTTGATTAGAGATGTTACACTTCCTCAAACACTAAGAGCGGCTATTGAACAAAAGCTTAAGCAGGAACAAGAAGCACTTGAGTATGAGTTTAAAATTGACAAAGCTCAAAAAGAAGCCGAGAGAAAAGAAATTGAAGCAAAGGGTATAGCAGAATTCCAAAAGATTGTTACTAGAACAATTACTCCTCAACTATTAAAATGGAAAGGTATTGAGGCTACTCAAGAGATATCAAAATCTCCTAATACAAAAGTTGTTGTAATAGGAAATAGTGATGGTGAATTGCCAATTATTTTAGGAGGAGACAATAATTAAAATTAGATAACGTTTAATAATTTCAATAAAAAAGATAAAACATGAAAAATATATTATTAATGATTTTGGTTGCAACGATTCCATTTATGTCTATTGCACAGAAAAGATCAAAGAAAAGTAATGCTAAAATGGGAGAGTTTGTTAAAAAATCTCCTTCAGAATTTGAATATATGGTGATAGAAGGTGTTCAATCTATTATGTCTGATGAAGAAAAAATGATGGACCAAGATGAACTATCTGCAAGAGATGGTGCTAGAGGTGATATGAAAATGAAAGGAATGATTAAGAGTAAGTACAAACATTTTGTTCGTTTTGATACTGGAAAAATCACACCAGAACAAGTAGAGCTAAACAAAATGGCTAGAACATGTAATCACATGTCAGATGCCCTTTATCAAGCTTCAAAACTTGGTTGGGAATTTATTAATGCTAGTCATATAAATAATGATGAATTTATTACTCATTTTTATTATATGAAAAGAAAAAGAGATAAATAATATCAATAATTATCTACATTTTTAAAACCCACTTTTTATAGGTGGGTTTTTTAGTTTATTTGATTTCCTTCTAAAAAGATTTTTTTTATTAAATTTTCTCCAAAAGAATAATGTAAAAATTGATATGAGGGGATAGGTTTTGTAATGAAAAAATTTGCTTTCTTACCAATTGCAATAGAACCAACTTGATCTTGAATTTGCATAGCATAAGCTCCATTTATAGTTGTAGCATTGATTACTTGTTCAGCATTTAGTTTTAATTTAATACTTCCCAAGGATGAAACAAAATTCATATTCCCACTTGGTGATGATCCAGGGTTATAATCACTAGCTAAGTTAAAGGGAATATTTCTTTTTATGAATTCTTTTGCAGGACTGTAAGGAATACCAAGAAAAAATGAACATGAGGGTAATAGAGTTGCTATACAACTTGAGTTTTTAAAAGCTAAATAATCTTCTTCTTCCATTACTTCCAAATGATCTACAGAAACGCAATTGTTTTCAATACTTGCTTTAACACCACCAATACTATTAAATTGATTAACATGTGTTTTTCCATCTAAAGCAAATTTTTGGCCCGCTTTAAGAACTTTTATTGTATCATCTACATCAAAGTATCCTTTTTCACAAAAAACGTCTATGTAGTCTGCCAAGCCTTCTGATTCAATAGCTGGCAACATTTCATTTATAATTAAATCAAGATATTTTGATTTATTGTTTTTATACTCAATAGGAACTGCATGAGCTCCCAAAAAAGTTGATTTTATAGTTGCTTTAGAGTTTTCTTTTAATCTTTTTATTACGCGTAATATTTTTAGTTCAGAATCTAAACTTAATCCATACCCGCTTTTTATCTCTATTGCTCCAGTTCCTTGTAATATTAATTGGTTTAATCTACTTAAAGATCTCTCATATAAATCCTCTTCATTTATTTCATTTATTTTTTTTGCTGAATTTAAAATTCCACCACCATTTTCAGCAATTTCCTGATAGCTAAGACCATTTATTCTGTCATTAAATTCACTTTCTCTTGAATCTGAAAAAACTAAATGAGTATGACTATCACAATATGAAGGAAAAACCATCCCATTGTCAGCATCAATTATATTAGTGCTATTCCAGTCATCAATACCTTTCCATTCATCCATATTTCCAAAATCAGTTATTAATCCATTCTCAATTTCTAAATATGCATTTGAAATTGCATTTACAAGGTTCATGTCTTTACCAGCTTTAAATTTCACTGGATTTTTTTCACATTGAACTAGCTTTGAAATGTTTTTAATAACTGTTTTCATATAAGGCAAAATTACAAAATTAACCCAAAACATTATTCTTATATTTGTCATGCATGGCTAACACATTTGGACAAATATTTAAAATTTCATCATTTGGGGAGTCTCATGGAAAAGCAATTGGCGGAATAATTGATGGATGTCCTGCCGGAATAAGTATCGATTATGATATAGTTCAAAAACAATTAGATAGAAGAAAACCTGGCCAATCTAAGATTACATCAAGTAGAAATGAAAATGATGAGGTTGAATTTTTATCTGGAATTTTTGATAATAAAACTTTAGGTACTCCTATTGGTTTTGTAATTAAAAATAATGATGCAAAGATTAAAGATTATGATTCTTTAAAAAATTCTTTTCGTCCATCTCATGCAGATTTTGTATATGAAAAAAAGTATGGTATTAGAGATTATAGAGGAGGAGGAAGGTCTTCAGCTAGAGAAACTTCAGTTAGAGTTGTAGCAGGTGCTATCGCTCAACAAATACTTTCTAATTTAAATATTAAAGTTAAGGCTTATGTTTCTAAAGTTAAATCAATTAAATTAGAAAAGAATTACTCAGAATATAATTTAGAGAATATCGATAATAACATCATTAGATGTCCTGATGATAAAATAGCTAAAAACATGATTTCTCTTATTAATCAAACAAAATTAAAAGGAGATTCTGTTGGAGGTGAAATTACAGCTGTAGTTACCAATGTTCCTATTGGACTTGGAGAGCCTATCTATGACAAATTGGATGCTAATTTGGCAAAAGCTATGTTGTCAATTAATGCAGTAAATGGATTTCTTGTAGGTAATGATCGATCTGAATTATATGGAAGCCAATCAAATGATATTATTGAGGATTTAAGTGGAAAAACTAAAACAAATAACTCAGGAGGAATACAAGCTGGTATATCAAATGGTAATGATATATTTTTTAATGTTTCATTTAAGCCCGTATCAACGATAATGAAACCTCAAGAGTCTATAAATAATAAAGGTGAAAAAGTTATTTTAAATCCACAAGGAAGACATGATCCATGTGTATTACCTAGGGCAGTTCCTATTGTTGAGGCAATGACTGCAATAGTTTTATTAGATCATTTTTTATTAAATAAAACAAATAAATTAAAATGAAAAATTTAGCATTGCATTGGAAAATAATCATTGGTATGTTGTTAGGTGTTATTTATGGGATTTCTGCTCATACCTTAGGATTTAATGATTTTACTTCTGACTGGATTAAACCATGGGGAGTAATTTTTGTCAATTTATTAAAGCTTATAGCAGTTCCACTAGTCTTTGCATCATTGATTAAAGGTGTGGCATCATTATCAGATATTACACGATTATCTAAAATAGGATCTAGGACTGTGTTATTATATTTATTTTCTACTGTTCTCTCAGTATCAATCGGCCTTTTTTTAGTAAATACTTTTAAACCAGGAAATAGCTTTTCAGAAGAAAAAAAATATGAATTAAGAGAAAAATATTCTTCAAAAGCTGATTTAAAAATTAATGATGCTAAATCAGTTGAAGAAAATGGCCCTTTACAGTTTGTGGTAGATATTGTTCCTGTTAATATTATAAGTTCTGCTTCAGAAAATAAAAATATGTTACAAATAATTTTCTTTGCTATTTTGTTTGGTATATCAATAATTGTAATTCCAGATGAAAAAACAGTTTATGTGCGTGGTTTTTTTGATGGAATAAATGACATTATACTTTATATTGTTGATCTTATAATGAAATTTGCTCCTTATGGTGTTTTTGCCTTGTTAGCATCACTTGTGGTTGATTTTGGAGCTAGTATTGACCTTTTTCTTGCTTTAGGATATTATTCTGTAACTGTAACGTTAGGGCTTCTTTTAATGATATTTGTTTTTTATCCAATTTTATTAAAGATTTTTACAAATATGCCATATTTGACCTTTTTTAAAGCAATTTCTCCTGCCCAAATGCTTGCTTTTTCCACTTCTTCATCTGCAGCAACCCTGCCAGTAACAATGGATAGGTGTGAAAATAATGTAGGTATTTCAAAAGAGGTTTCTGCTTTTGTTTTACCATTAGGAGCAACAATAAATATGGATGGAACTTCTTTATATCAAGCAGTAGCAGCAGTTTTTATTGCTCAAGCATTTGGATATGATCTGGATCTAGCATCACAATTGACAATTGTCTTAACCGCAACTTTAGCATCTATTGGTGCTGCTGCGGTACCAGGTGCAGGAATGGTAATGCTAGTAATTGTTCTTAGTTCAATAGGAATAGATCCAGAAGGGATTGCATTAATTTTTGCAGTTGACAGGATATTAGATATGTTGAGAACCGTTGTAAATGTAACAGGCGATGCAACTGTTGCAACTATTGTTGCTTCATCTGATAATCAATTAAAACCTATAAATAAAAATTAATGTTGAAAAGAGTTTTTTTACTTATTCTTTTCTTATCTGTAAATCATGTTTTTTCTCAAAATTGTGGATTAAAATCCTACAAAAAAAAGAGGATTGCAAAGAAAATAATAAAGCTCATTCAAAATAAGGATTATAAGGAAGCTAAAGTTGTTATTAGTAGTTTAAAAGAACATCCTGTTTTCATTTCATTTAAATCTGAAATATTTTGGTTAGAAGGTGATAATAAGAATGCGAAAAAATATGCAAATGAAGTTTTGTATCAATGCGAAGATCAATTTCCTGTCATTTATTATATTTTATCTGAAATATCTTTTCAAGAAAAGGATTTTGTTTCTTCGTATTCTTTTCTTAAAAAAAGTATTGAATTTGGATTAGAAGGTGCTTATTTAGAAAATGCTGAAATATTTTTACCTAAAGTTAAAGTTCTTTCAGAAATTATTAGTAATCCTGTTGATTATGACCCCAAAGTTATTACTGGAATATCAACAGAATATGATGAGTATTTACCTGCAGTATCTCCAGATCAAGATTTTATTTTATTTACCAGAAGATACCTTAAAAAAGGTATTGATATAATAACTCCTTCTTTTCAAGAGGAATTTATTATTAGTACGTCTAGAAATAATCTTTTTGATGAAGGTATTCCATTGCCATCACCATTTAATATTGAAGATAATGAAGGTGGTGGATCAATGAGTATTGATAATAAACTTTTACTTTTCACTAAATGTTCCAAGGTATCAGGTAATTATAATAATTGTGATATTTTTTTCTCAATAAAAAATATAGGAAAGTGGGGGGAGATACAATCTTTTAATAAAAAAATTTGTCCACCTTATAGTTGGGAATCACAACCATCACTTTCCTCAGATGGTAAGATGATTATATTTGCTAGTGACAGAGATGGGGGATATGGTGGTGTTGATCTTTATGAGATTAGAAAAAATAACTTCGGAGAATGGTCAGATCCTATTAACCTAGGTCCAAAAATAAATAGTGCTAATAATGAAAAATCTCCTTTTCTTCATGCCGATGGAAAAACTTTATTTTTTGCATCTGATAACTTTCCTTCGCTAGGTGGATATGACATTTTCTTTTCAAGAAAGGATTCTTTAGGTAACTGGCAAAATCCTCAAAATATTGGATATCCTATTAATACTTCATTTAATGAAATTTCCCTCTTTGTTACAACTGATGGAAAAAAAAGCAATTTTTGCTTCTAATAATCTTGAAGGAGTAGGTGGTTGGGATTTGTACTCATTTGATTTACATGAAGCTGCAAAGCCTGAAAGGGTTTTTATGTTAAAAGGCGTTGTTTTAGATGAAAAAGGACAAGTAATAAATGATTTAGAAATAGAAATTAAAAATTTAAAAACTAAGGAAATAAGAAAAATTAAAGTTGAAAATGGAAATTATGCTACTGCTTTAACTTTAGCTGCAAATGATGATGTTTTAATTACAATTAAAAAGGAAGGTTATGCTTTTAACTCTCAATATGTTAGCCATAAAGACACCACATATAAATCGCCAGCAGAGCTAGATTTTGAGCTTAGAGATATAGTTGAGGGTGAATCCTTTGTCTTGAATAGTATTTACTTTGACCTTGATTCTTATGAAATTAATAGTGTTACAGAAAAAATTATTATTGAATTTGCTGATTATCTAAAATTAAATAAGAGTTTGATGATTTCTATAAATGGGTATACTGATGACATTGGAGAACAGAATTATAATCAAAAGCTTTCTGAAAACAGAGCTTTTTCTGTATATAATGAATTGATTAGTAATGGTATCTCGTCTGATAGACTAGAATATAAAGGATTTGGTGAAAGCAATCCGAAAAATCAAAATCTTAGTGAGAGTGAAAGAAAATTAAATAGAAGAACAGAATTTTATGTTCTTAAAAAGTAAAATTACTTTCTAAGTTCTTTAATTCTTGCTTTTTTACCAGTAAGTTCTCTTAAATAAAAAATCCTTGCTCTTCTGACCTTACCTTTTTTATTTATCTCAATTTTTTCAATTACTGGAGAATTTACAGGAAATATCCTTTCAACTGCAATTCCATTTGAAATTTTTCTAATTGTAAATGTTTCAGTTGAACCTGATCCTTTTCTTTGTAAAACATCACCTTTGAAGAACTGAGTTCTTTCTTTATTTCCTTCTTTTATTCTGTAGTATACAGTTATGTTATCTCCAGACTTAAATTCTGGCAGCTCTGATGTAGGTAGAAGTTCTTTTGAAATTTCTTTGATTAAATCCATTTATTTACACTTAAAAAAAATTGTTTGCAATATTAATGATAATTTTTCAACTATCTCAAATAAATTAGTCAATATTTTTTTCTAATAAATCAGGTCTAAGCTTATTTGTTCTTTCTAAAGCTTTTTTATCTCTCCATTTTTCGATTTCGCTTTGATTTCCTGATAAAAGTACCTCAGGTACTTTCCATCCATTGAAATTAGAAGGTCTAGTGTAAATAGGAGGGGGGAGCATATTATCCTGAAATGAGTCGTATAAAGCAGAAGTCTCATCTGAAATTACCCCTGGTATTAATCTAATAATAGCGTCGCTTAATATGCATGCTGCTAATTCTCCTCCTGTAATAACATAATCTCCAATCGAAACTTCTTTTGTTATAAGATGTTCTCTTATTCTATGATCAATACCTTTGTAATGACCGCATAGCAGTATTATATTTTGATTTAATGACAATGAGTTACATAACCCTTGGTTTAGTTTTTCGCCGTCAGGAGTTAAGTAAATTACCTCATCATAGTTTCTTTTGGTTTTTAAATGATTGATGCAATTAAAAATTGGTTGAATGTTCATTACCATTCCAGCTCCACCACCAAATTGGTAATCGTCAATACTTTTTTGTTTGTTTTCTGAATAGTCTCTTAAATTGTGAATGTGAAAGTCAACAATTTTTTTTTCCTGTGCTTTTTTTATTATAGAAAAATCTAAAGTGTTTTTAAAGAAATCTGGAAAGATTGTAATTATGTCAATTCTCATTTTACAAAATTAAAAAACTAATGTATTTAATCTTAAATTTATAAAAAAAGTAACATGACAAAATGTCAATTTAAATAATTAAAATATTGTAAATCAGGTGTTTAAATATTATTATATAAATTATTAATATAGTTAAGTTTAATATGTGCATTATCTTTCTATTTAATTAATTTTTTTTTCAATATGATTCTAATTTAATTAATTTTGTAGTATGAAAAATGAAATTAAAATATTAGATAAATCTAAAATTTCACAAATAATTTTAAGACTTTCTTGGGAGATTTATGAAAATAATTTTAATGAAGATGATATCTTTTTAGTTGGAATTGGAGATAAAGGTTTACTGATTGCAAATATTGTAAATGAGAATTTACGCAAAATATCAACTTTAAAACCTAGTGTTTCTAAAATTACTTTTAATAGAGAAAATCCACATAATGAAATATCACTGTCAATTTCTAGTGATGAATACAAAAATAAAACTGTTATTTTGATTGACGATGTTTTATACTCTGGAAGAACACTCATGTATTGTAGTAAGGCTTTTCTTAACACTCCTTTGAAAAAAATGTCTGTCTTAGTTTTGGTAGATAGAAATCACAATACATATCCTATAAAAGCTAATTATGTAGGATATTCTATGTCTACTACCCTAAAGGAGTATGTTAGAGTAGATTTATCTGTATCAGATCAGGGTGTTTATCTTTCTTAATATTTCTTCTTTATTTAATTCGTTACAGTCTATTACAATATTACTTTTAGCATAAAACTCTTCTCTTTTTATTAATAAGCTATTTATAAATTCCTTTAGTTTTTCTTCTTTAATATTTGAAAGTAAGGGTCTTTTTTTATAATTTAATTTTAATCTCTTGTGTAAGTTATCTGCTGTTAATTTCAAATATATGGATAGATTACTTTTATTTATTTTATTCATTATATCTCTACTGCATACAAATCCTCCTCCTGTAGAAACAACTATTCTTTTTTGATTTAAAATCTTCTCAAGTACTTTGTATTCTTCATTTCTAAAATATTTTTCATCTTTATTTTTAAAAATTTCACTTATACTCATAGAGTTTTGTTCTTCAATAATTGTATCTGTATCAATATGTTTAAAGTTAATTTCTTTTGAAAGTTTTTCTGCAATTGTGCTCTTGCCACAACCCATAAACCCTACTAGATATATATTTTCCATAATCAACAAAAATTATTACCAAATATAGTTCAATATTTCTTTTTGTTTTTTCATTAAATATTTAATTAAAAGAATGTTTTTTAGAAAAGAAAAGTAATATATTTGCAGCCGATTTATTAGACCTGGTAGCTCAGTTGGTAGAGCATCTCCCTTTTAAGGAGAGGGTCCTGGGTTCGAGCCCCAGCCAGGTCACAAATATTAATATCCCGCTTTTATGCGGGATTCTTTATTATTTTTGTTCTATTGCCCAGGTGCTGAAATTGGTAGACAGGCATGATTGAGGGTCATGTGTTCTAAGAACGTGCGGGTTCGACTCCCGCTCTGGGCACTTTTAACCTCCAACTCTTTTAAATTTATACCCTTGATCTTTTAGTATATCCATTATTTTATCTCTTACATCCCCCTGTATTATTATTTCTCCCTTTTTAGTACTCCCACCTACACCACATTTTGTCTTTAACATTTTACTTAATGATTTTAAGTCATCATTATTACCGATAAAACCTTTTATAATTACGGCTGTTTTTCCAGCTCTATGTTTATCAATCCAAACTTCTAAATTTTGATTTTTAGGGTCTATTTTAAAATCATCGAAATCAGTTATTTCTTCAGGCTTAAAGTCAGGATTTGTTGAGTAATAGCTAAGTTTTTTTTTATTTTTCATTTGGAACAAATACTTTAAAATTTTTGTGACTGGATTTAATTTCTATTGGGTTTGAAAGATTTTTTATTTCTCCATCTAAATGTACCATTGGTAAATCAGATTCGATTTTCATTTTTTTTGTTCTTATAATTTCAACATTCTTGTTCAAGTGAGTTTTACCATTCATAACATCAATTAGAAAGAGAGGGATTTTCCAATGAGGAAATTTTTTAATTATTACAAAATCAATAAATCCATTATCTTCTTTAGCATTAGGCGCAATTCTGGCATCATTACCATATTGACTTGCATTTGCAAAAACAATAGCAAACGCACTTACTTCTCTTTTGATTCCCTCATATTCAATATTGTATAATTTAGCTTCATAAAATATTTCTTTTAATGTTAATTTAATATAAGAGAAAAAACCTCTTTTTTTATTTTTTGCAAATAAACTAGCAATATGAGCATCAAAACCAATTCCTGAAACATTTATAAAATTTAATTTATTAGCTTGACAACTATCGATAAATTTAATTTTATTGTCATTTAGTTGTAATAATGCATCTTCTACATTGCGTTTAATATTAAAATGATATGCAAATCCATTTCCTGAACCACAAGGTATAGTTGCCATTGCTGTTTTACTGCCAATTAAACCAATTGCACATTCACTTGCTGTACCATCTCCACCTATAGCAACAACGAGATCATATTTTTCCTTAACTGCTTTTTTAGAAATCTCGGTTGCATGATTAGATTTAACTGTATATTCAATATCAAAATCAAAAATATTTTTGTCAATATATTTTAAAATACTTTTCTCAATATTATTTTGTTTACCAGTTCCAGCAATTGGATTAACTATAAATTTAGTTTTCAATTTATTTATTCTTTAATTAAAAACTTTAATTTTTTTGTGCTCATTAGATTAGTTTTGTTGTACAAAGTAAAGAATTATTCAATACTTTTGAGCTAAGATTAATTGTTGATGAAGTTTAATAGAAAAAAATTTGATGATACAACTCTTATTGAATTATATAAGGGTATTTTAAAACCTAGAATGGTAGAGGAGAAGATGTTAATTCTCCTTCGTCAAGGGAAAATATCAAAATGGTTTTCTGGTATTGGTCAAGAAGCAATTTCTGTAGGGGCAGCAATGGCATTAGATCAGGATGAGTATATTTTACCCATGCATAGAAATCTAGGGGTTTTTACCTCAAAAGGAGTGCCATTAAATCGACTTTTCTCTCAATTTCAAGGAAAAATTAATGGTTTTACAAATGGAAGAGATAGGTCATTTCACTTTGGATCAAAAGAACATCATATTGTTGGAATGATTTCTCATCTCGGTCCTCAGCTAGGTGTTGCTGACGGTATAGCTTTAGCAAATAAGTTAAAAAATAATAATAAAACAACAATTGTCTTTACTGGAGATGGGGGTACAAGCGAAGGCGATTTCCATGAAGCACTAAATGTAGCATCAGTTTGGGATTTACCCGTGATTTTTATAATTGAAAATAATGGATATGGATTATCTACTCCAAATTCAGAACAATATAACTGTAAAAGTTTTGCAGATAAAGGAATTGGATACGGAATGGATGCTTATACAATAGATGGAAATAATATTTTAGAAGTATATAATAGTATTATAGAAATAAAAAAAGACATAATAAAAAAACCAAGACCAGTTATTCTTGAGTGTTTGACATTTAGAATGAGAGGTCATGAGGAAGCTTCTGGAACAAAATATGTTCCTGAGGAGCTAATGAAAAAATGGTCTCAAAAAGACCCCATTTCTAATTATGAAAATTTTTTAATAGAATCAAATATTTTAAGCATTGAAGAAATTGCTTTAATAAAATCTGAATTAAAAGAAGAAATAAATAGTTCTTGGCAAGATGCTGATAATGAAACTCAAACCCAATATAATAATAAAGAGATTAGTGATGTTTTTAAGCCGTTTAAGCACGAAACAACAATTTCTAATGGTAGTGTCAGCGAAAAGAGATTAATTGATGCTATTTCAGACTCATTAAATCAAAGCTTTCATTTGCATAATAACTTAGTTATTATGGGCCAAGACATTGCTGAATATGGTGGTGTTTTTAAAATTACAGATGGTTTTGTAGAAAAATATGGCAAATCAAGAATAAGAAATACCCCTATTTGTGAATCTGCTATTGTAAGTGCTGCTTATGGTCTTTCAATTAATGGATTTAAATCAATTGTTGAAATGCAATTTGCTGATTTTGTTAGTACAGGATTTAATCCAATTGTAAATTTATTAGCAAAATCACATTACAGATGGAATGAAAATGCTGATGTTGTAATAAGAATGCCCACCGGAGCTGGTGTTGGAGCTGGACCATTTCATTCACAATCTAATGAATCATGGTTCACACATACCGCTGGTCTTAAAGTAGTTTATCCTGCTTTTCCAAAAGATGCAAAAGGCTTATTAGCTTCTTCAGTAAATGATCCCAATCCTATTATGTTTTTTGAGCACAAGGCTTTATATCGTAGTATTTCTGAAAATGTTCCTGATGAACTCTACACAATAGAACTTGGAAAGGGTAATATTGTTAATGATGGTAATGATTTAACAATTATAACATATGGTATGGGTGTACATTGGGCACTTGAACTTTTAAATGAAATTAATTGCTCAGTGGAAATAGTTGACTTGAGAACCTTAATTCCTTTGGATACAGAAATGATATATAAATCAGTTAAAAAAACGGGTAAAGCTCTTGTTTTACATGAAGATTGTATGACTGGTGGTTTTGGAGCTGATATTTCTTCGCTAATTTCAGAAAATTGTTTTGAATATTTAGATGCGCCTGTTCTAAGATGTTCCAGTTTAGATACCCCAGTACCTTTTTCAAATGATTTGGAAAATAATTTTTTAGCAAAATCTAGATTAAAACAAAAAGTTACTGAATTAAGTTTATATTAGTTTTTATATTTAATAATTATGGCAATAAAAATTTTTCTTAGTGATGTTGATGGTGTTTTAACTGATGGAGGTATGTATTACACAGAATCTGGAGATGAATTTAAAAAATTCAATTGCTATGATGGGATGGGTATGAAATTATTACAAGCTAAAGGATTTAAGGTTGGAATTTTAACTTCAGAAGACAGAATGATTAATAGAAATAGAGCAAGTAAATTAAAGCTTGATTATGATTTTCATGGTGTAAAAGATAAACTACAGTTTATAAAAGATTTCTGTATTAAAGAAAACATTAATATTTCTGAAATTGCATATGTTGGTGATGACTTGAACTGTTTTAGTTTACTTTCGGAAGTTGGTGTTTGTGCATGCCCAAAAAATGCAGTTGCTAAAATTAAATCAATACCTGGTATTATTAAACTAAATTCTCGTGGAGGCGAAGGTGCATTCAGAGAATTTGCTGATCTTTACTTATAATTAAATGAATTTGTTGATTGTTGACAATTACGATTCATTTACCTATAATTTATATCATTATGCTTGTCAATTTGCTAATTCTGTTAAAGTTGTAAGAAATGATGATGTTCATCTTCCTGAATTAGATGAATTTGATAAGATAATATTATCTCCAGGACCCGGACTACCCAAAGAACACAAAAATTTATTTAAAATTATTGAAGCTTCAATTAATAAACCTTTATTAGGAGTTTGTCTTGGTCATCAAGCTATTGCTGAATTTTTTGGAGCAAGTTTATTAAATTTAAATATTGTTAATCATGGTGTTTCTACTGAAATTTCTGTTTTTAACAATGATTATATTTTTAATGGTTTACCTGAAAAATTTCATGTTGGATTATATCACTCATGGTCTGTAAATAAAAATAATTTTCCAGAGGATTTGATTATTACTTCAGAAAATAACTACGGTAACATCTATTCTTTTAAACATAAAAAATTTGATGTTAGAGGAGTTCAGTTTCACCCTGAATCAATAATGACTACTAATGGTCTTAAAATGATTAAGAATTGGGTTGAGAATTAGTTAAAATCAGTATTGATCCAATCTTTTTTTCTTTCTAGCTTTAAATCTTGTAAAATAGCTGCTTTAACTCTTATTGTAAATGTGTAGCTTCGATGATAACCAATTGGAATTAAATTTAAAATCATTTCCCAACAATGTAAATCTCTATAAATATTAACTGAACTATATGTTAATTCTTTGGTGTCAAAATCATATCCTGATTGAAAATTAAATTTCCATTTATCTGTTATTTTTAAATCTCCAGAAAAATTTAGTGTTTGATTTGTATCAGAATATTCAGAAGACCTATATCCTTTATTATAATTTATTGAGTAGTTAGCATTAAAACTCCAATTAATTTTTGATTTCTTTTCTTCTTCACTTTCTTTCTTTTTTGAGAAAGTATTATTAGATATAGATAGACCTACAGTTGCATTAGCATTAGTAAATCTTGCTAATCTACCATTTTCAAATAATTCATATTTATTTAGGTTGTTGTTGAAGTTTTTATTAGTAATATATGGATCATATCTACTAGAAAAAGTAAAGTCAATTACATCTAAAAGACGAGTTCTTGCATTTAAATTTATATCATTAAAGTTAAGAGAATCATTAAATATGTTATAAGATGAGCCAACATTAAGATTTTCAAAAATTTTAATTTTTTTAATTTTTTGGGCGGTATCTTTTTTGGAATTTAATTTGGCTTCAATAATATTTGAGATATTTAGAATAATATTTCCTTGTTTTCCTTTTGAAGGAGATCCAAAAATTCCATTTTGCATAATTGAGTATTCTTGAATATTTCCATTTTCTAATTCTACATTTCTATAATATCCATACCTGTTTTCTGAAAAATCAGGCTTATATGAAAAACTAATATTAGGAGTAATTACATGTCTAATAGCCTTAATTTTCCCTTTTTTAAATTGAACTAACCCATATATTTTAGTATTTAACCCTGCTGATATATTGTATTCACCAGCTCTAGTAAATTTATTTAATGTATCAGTTATTAAAGTTGAATCTGAACTATCCCAATTTTTATTAATTTGATTTGTATACCATCTTTCAGTATAGTTTATCCTTGGGCTAAATGTAAAGTACTTTAATACTTTGATTGATGTGCTTATTGGAATACTATGTCTTATTCCATTTCTAAAAGATCTTAAAGACTTATCTGAAAAAATGAGTGAGTCAGCAATGGATATATCATTTCTAATATTACTACTATAGCTTATACCTATTTTATGAAACCAACTATCTTTTCCTTTTTTCCCTAGATTTTTAAAAGGAAATACTCTATTTACGTTAAATGAAATATCTGGAAGAGATAAGTTAACTATTTTGGTTTGTGTATTTTGATTATGCCTTAGATTTGCAGATAGAGAATATGGAGTCCCTTCCCATCTCTTTGATAAATTTACACTTGATTGAAATGTATTATTTAAATATTCATTTGAATTGAATGTATTATTTCTATGATAAGTGCTACTTCCAGCATTAACATTTGCTGAAAATTGTAAAGATGGATTTGCCTTTGCATCTTGTTTGTGATTCCATCTAACAAAAAAATCCTTTTTTACACTAAAATCTGGAAATCCTTTTTCACTATTAATTATATTTCCATAGCTAAAATCAAGATTTCCAGAATATTTATATCTTTCTTTATATCTAAAAAGAGATTTTACCCCCCAACTTCCTTTTGAATATATATCACCTTTTAAAGAAAGGTCAGCTTTTTCTGAAAGGGTAAAATAGTAACCTCCATCTTTCAAAAAGAAACCTAAATTGGCAGATTCTCCATATGATGGAAAAATTAAACCGGAGCTCTTTTTTTGATTATTTGGAAAATAACCAAATGGTAAAGCTAGTGGAGTTGGAAAATTAAATAATCTTAAAT
Organism: Flavobacteriales bacterium; assembly: GCA_045561575.1. Lineage (GTDB taxonomy): Bacteria > Bacteroidota > Bacteroidia > Flavobacteriales > BACL11. Next base: position 25,012 of record JBJKXM010000037.1, on the reverse strand, counting down.
ATGCCGGTCCTGTTATTATTTTATCACCAGGAATTACTTTAATTTTTTTTGCTCTAATTGAAAAGTGAGGTTTTTCATGATTACAAGTTGTAAAATCTCCTTTGTTTAAATAAAAAATATCTTCATTTGTTTTTTTTACTTTTTCACCTAAAATAAAACCTTCACCTTCTTTAGTTTTGATTTTTTTGATTATTCCTTTTTTAGTTTTAAGATTATATTTTATCTCTTGAGCATTAAATGATTCATTACCTTCCTTGAAAAATGGAGTTTGAATATTTTTACCTAGTGAATCTGTTATTGGTCTAGCAGTTATTACACTTGTATTCCAATCAATTTCAATAAATCCAGATTCAATAGTAATATTTTGATATTTGATTTTTGCTTTTCCATACAAGAAAATTTTTTTGTTATTTAAATCAATTTTAATTGAGTCCTTGGCATCTTTGATAATTTCATCTTCAAAAGTGAAATTTGATTTTGTTTTTTCATTCTGAACTGTATCTGAGATAACACTGAAAGCATGAGTTTTTTCAATCAATCCTGTTAATAACAAAATAATGAGTGTAAAATATCTGACTTTCAAGTTAAATATATTTGTAAATAAGGTAAAAACGCTCGTCAAAGCTAATTAATTTATACCATTTAAAAGTGAATAACGTAAAACTGATCTTTTTCTTATTTGTATTTTTTTTATCAAGTAATTTTCTTTTTTGTCAAATAAATTCAACAAAAATTAAAACAATAGTTATTGACCCAGGCCATGGTGGTAAAGATTCTGGAACAATGGGTACTAAAAGATTTAAGATTTATGAGAAGCATGTTGCACTTTCTGTATCATTGAAATTAGGTAAATATATTGCTGAAGCATTTCCAGATGTTAATATTATTTATACAAGAGATTCAGATGTTTTTTTAGAATTAAATGAACGAACTGAAATAGCAAATAATGCTAATGCCGATCTTTTTATTTCAATTCATTGTGATGGCTTTACAAATCCAAAACCATCTGGTGCTAGTGTATTTGTAATGGGAATGAGTAAATTAAAAGCTAATATGGATGTTGCCATGAGAGAAAATGCAGCTATATATCTTGAAGACAATTATCAACAGAAATATGAAGGTTTTGATCCCAAATCTCCTGAGAGCTACATTGTATTTAGTTTAATGCAAAACACATATTTAAATCAAAGTTTAAAAATTGCAGAAGAAGTTGAGTCTCAGTTTTCAACTAGAGCAAATAGAAAAAGCAGAGGGGTGAAACAAGCTCCATTTTATGTTATTAGTAGAACTAATATGCCAAGTATTTTAATCGAATGTGGTTTTTTAACCAATCCTAAAGAAGAAGAATTTTTACATTCAGATTTAGGTCAAGATTATATTGCCTCAGCAATTTTTAGAGCTTTTAGATCTTATAAAGAAACTGTTGAAATTAACGATGAGAGATTATCCAAGGATTCTGTTAAATTAAGTAGTAAAGTAGCTTCTGAAATAAATTCTAAATCAAAAGATATAAGTTTATTAAAAAAAGAAGAAGTTCCTAGTAAAGAACTTGTGTTTAAGATTCAGATTGGTACTTTTTTAAAATCGATGTTAAATCAAAAACAATTTATTGATTTAAAAGCAGAAGAATTTAAAATAAATGGTACCTACAAGTATTTTGTAACATCTGGAAATAATAAAAATGAAGCAGAAAATTTAAAGAATCACTTGAGAGAGATTGGTTTTAAAGGTGCATTTATTGTAGCATTTTTAAATGGAAAGCAAATTTCTACCAAAGAAGCGTTAAATTTGCAGAATAAAATAAATCATAATGAATAGAATATCAAAAGAATTCAAGTCTGGTTTTATATTTTTATTAGCTATCATTTTTCTTGTATATGGTTTAAAATACTTGAAAGGTTTAAATGTTTTTCAAACTAATAAACCATACTATGCTATTTATGATGATATTGATGGTTTACAAATAGGTAGTTCTATTCGATTAAACGGTTTTAATGTTGGTATGGTAAATAATATTATCTTGAATTCAGATAATAATTTAGTTGTTACATTAAACATTGATGGATTAGACAATATACCTGATAATTCTATCTGTAAGATTGTTAATCAAGACCTTATGGGAACAAAAGGTGTTTCTTTAATTCTCGGACAATCAAATTCATTTGCAAATTCTGGAGATACTCTTTTGGGAAGAGTTGAAAATAGTTTACAAGATGAAGTAAATGCTCAAATACTTCCTTTAAAAAATAAAGCAGAAGGATTAATTGGTTCAGTTGATTCATTACTTACTATTGTAACTGCAGTTTTAAATAAAAACACAAGAAATAGTTTGTCAAATAGTATAAAAAGTCTAGATGAAACTTTTGCGATTTTATCAAAAACAATGGTTAAAATTGATAGTATGGTTTATGATAATGACGCTAGGGTTTCTAAAGTTTTATCAAATCTTGAGTCTATAACTACTAACTTAAATGATAGTAATTCTGGAATCAAGCCAATTTTATACAATTTATCATCCATTTCTGATACATTATCAAATGCTAATTTTGCCTCTCTAGTAAATAACATTAATACAATATCTAATAATATTAATTCTGGTTCTGGAAGTTTAACAAAATTAATTAATGATGAAAAATTGTATAATAATCTTGAAAAATCTACTTCTGAACTTGCTGAGCTAATAGAAGACATTAAAAATAATCCAAAAAGATATGTTAATTTCTCCATTCTTGGTGGAACAAATAAATCATTTGAAAAGAAAAAAGATTAATAATTCTTGATGCAAATTGAAAATATCATATTTACTATTGTTTTTATAATTGCTGTAGGTTTATTTATAAAAAATTTAAAAAAGATTATTTCAAATATTAAGCTTGGTACAGATATTAATCGTTCTGACAATAAAGGTTTAAGATTAAAAAATATGTTTAGGGTTGCCTTAGGTCAATCAAAAATGTTTGATAGACCCATTGCTGCTTTTTTACATCTATTGATATATGTTGGATTTGTAATTATTAATATCGAAGTAATAGAAATCATTATCGATGGAGTTTTTGGAACGCATAGATTTTTGGCACATATTATTAACCCTTCTTTATATTCTTTTCTTATAGCTTCATTTGAAATATTAGCTTTTCTTGTTCTCTTTTCATGTGTTATTTTTCTTATTAGAAGAAACATATTAAAAATTAAAAGATTTTGGAGTAAAGAAATGACAAAATGGCCCAAAACAGATGCTAATCTTATCTTGATTTTTGAAATTTTATTGATGTCTGCTTTTATATTAATGAATACTTCCGATCAAATTCTTCAGTCAAGGAATATTGATCACTATATAGTTGCTGGATCTTTTCCAATCTCATCTTTATTTGTTCCATTTTTAGATTTTTTAGATGTTTCTTCTTTAATATTTATTGAAAGGCTTACTTGGTGGTTTCATATTTTAGGTATCCTTGCATTTTTAAACTATGTTTTAATTTCTAAGCATCTTCATATTTTCTTTGCCTTTCCTAGTACTTACTATGCTAATATTAGTAATTTAGGAAAATTTGACAATCTCAAATCAGTAACAAATGAAGTTAAGTTGATGCTTTATCCAAATGCTGATCCTTTTGCAGCTCCTCAAAATACTGATACTTCTAATCCAACTTTATTTGGTGCTAAAGATGCTTCTGATTTAAATTGGGTTCAATTATTAAATGCATACAGTTGTACTGAATGCGGAAGATGTAGTTCGGTTTGCCCTGCCAACCAGACTGGTAAATTATTATCACCTAGAAAAGTAATGATGGACACAAGGGATAGGATAGAGGAAATAGGAAAAAATAAAAATGAAAATAATTACCTTCTTGGTAATTACATTACTAAGGAAGAATTATGGGCGTGTACTACATGTAATGCATGCACTGATGCTTGTCCAATTAATCTAGATCCTTTATCTATCATTATAGACTTAAGAAGGTACTTAGTAATGGAAGAATCTGCTGCTCCAAGTGAATTAAATAATATGTTTTCTAATGTTGAAAATAATGGCGCCCCTTGGCAATTTCCTGCAGCAGACAGATTAAAATGGACTGAAGATTAATAATTAAATAAAATGTATAAAAAAATAAATAAAGATAAATATGGTAATGATGTAAGTCCGGTACTTGCAAACGACATTAAGAACTATCTAATTGATATTGACGGAACAGTTTGTGATGATATTCCTAATGAGCAACCAGAAAGAATGGCAACAGCTAATCTTTATGAGGATGCTCTAGAAACCTTAAATAAATGGTATGATGAAGGCCATATAATTACTTTCTTTACTTCTAGAATTGAAGAGCATAGAGAAGTTACTGAAAAATGGTTAAATACAAATGGATTTAAATATCATGGATTATTAATGAACAAACCAAGAGGAGGTAATTATCATTGGGTTGATAATCATATTGTTAGAGCAACACGTTTTACAGGGAAATTTACTGATTTAGTTGAGGAGGAAGTTAAAATTCAAGTTTTTCAAAAATAAAATGGATAATTTAAAAGTTAGAACAATTGCTGATTTTCAAAGTAAAGGAGAAACTCCTGATATTTTATTTTGGGTAGGTTCAGCAGGAAGTTTTGACGATAGAGCTAAAAAAATTACTAGGTCATTTGTTAAGATTTTAAATCACGCTGATATTAATTTTGGTGTTTTAGGTGAAGAAGAAAGTTCTTCAGGTGATGCTGCTAAAAGAGCAGGTAATGAGTTTTTATTCCAAATGCAAGCTTTAATGAACATTGAAATACTAAATTCTTATGGTATCAAACAAATTGTTACAACTTGTCCTCATGCATATAATACTTTAAAAAATGAATATTCTGATTTAGGAGGAAACTATATTGTTTTTCATCATACTGAATATATTTCAAATTTAATTGATGAAGGAAAATTAAATCTTAAATCTAAATTAGACTATAATAAAATTACTTATCATGATCCTTGCTATCTAGGAAGAGGAAATGATATTTATGATGCTCCAAGAAAATTAATTAATTCTTTAAATATTAATTTTTCTGAAATACCAAGAAATAAAAGAAAATCCTTTTGCTGTGGAGCAGGAGGTGCACAAATGTTTAAAGAATCTGAAAATGGTGAATTTGAGATTAATATTGTAAGAACAAAAGAAGCTTTAGATACTAAAGCTGATATAATTGCTACAGCTTGTCCTTTTTGTAATACTATGATGACTGATGGAGTTAAAAATATTGCTGAGGGAAAAGCAGATGTAAAAGATTTAGCTGAACTTATTGCTGAATGTTTGTAGATTTTAAAAAATTACCAGATGACTCAAAAATATGGGTTTATGGGTCTGAACAAAATATCAAGTCTGATACTCAAATTGAAATTGGTAATATTTTAGAAATTTTTTTGAATGATTGGTCCCATCACGGAAATACGCTTACATCCTCTTATGAGTTTATTGAAAATAGATTTTTAGTTATTGGCATTGATCAATCTTTTAATCCAACTGGTGGATGTTCTATTGATAAATTACAAAACCTAATTTTAAAAATTGATAGCACCTATGGATTTAATTTTTATCAAAGATTGAATGTATTTGTTAAAATAAAAGATAAAATTGAATGTGTAAAATCTAGTGAAATAAAAGATAATATTAATGTAGATAAAAATTCTTTTTTTTATAATTTAAACGTAACTACTAAGCTAGAATTAAACAGTTGGTTTATTCAAATAAAAGATGGTTGGTGTTCAAGATTTTTAAATTGAACTTTTTATTCTTTTAAGTTTAATTAGAAGATCCTCAACCTTATCTAGATTTAACATATTTTCTCCATCTGATTTTGATTTATTTGGGTTTGGATGTGTTTCTAGAAATATACCATCAACTCCTACAGCAATACCCGCTTTAGCTATAGTTTCAATTAAATCAGGTTGTCCACCCGTAATGCCAGAAGATTGATTTGGTTTTTGTAATGAATGAGTTATATCAAGAATAACAGGATTTCCAAATTTTTTCATTAATGTAATTGATCTAAAATCAACTATTAAATCACTATAACCAAACATACTGCCTCTCTCAGTGAACAAAATATTTTCATTGCCATTTTTAGATGCTTTTTCTTTAGCATATTGCATGCTTTCTGCGGACATAAATTGCCCCTTTTTAATGTTGATATGTTTACCTGTTTTAGCAGCCATTACTACAAGTTCTGTTTGTCTTGATAGAAAAGCAGGTATTTGAATGATATCTACTATGCCTTTTAACTTATCTATATCTTCAATTGTATGAATATCAGTTGTAATTGGAATTTTAAGAGTTTCCTTAACCTCTTTAAGTATTTTTATAGCCTCCATATCACCAACACCTGTAAAAGAGCCTAAACGGGTTCTATTAGCCTTTTTAAATGATCCTTTAAAAACAAATGGAATATTTAATTTATTAGTAATATCATCTAATGTTTTAGCAATATGTAATGTTTCTTCCTTAGATTCTATAACACAAGGTCCAGCAATTAAGAAAAAATTATCATTATTACTTTCGTACTTACATCCATTTCCGACAGAATATGATGAAAATAAATTATTTAAAATTATCATATTTATAGTTCTTTAAATATTTGAAGATAAATTCCTGCTCCATAAGAATTAGCTTTGTCAAATAAAAATTCTAGATGTTGTGTTCCAATTGCAAATGAAATATTTTTCTTTAGCATTAACGCCATATCAACATTTAAATTATTTGTAAAGCCACCATATCCAATTTTTGGTAAAATAGAAATTTTATTAAACTTTATTTCAGTTTTAACATAATAGTATGGTTTGTAATCAGATTCTTCAAACCCTTGCTTAATTTTATTAAATGATAGCTTTTCATTATCAATATAAGGTTGCCATCTAGTATTCATACCATAAGTTATTAATCCAAATCTTTTACCTCGTACTTGCTTTGAGATTTTGAATCCGATGTTTGAAGATAGGTAAGATTTATATTGACTATTTTTCTCTGATAGATTATCATAGTCATCTACAATATTTGATGCTTCTAAAATAGAGTCATTGAAATCAAATATGTTGTCTATAGTAACCCCATTGAATATATATGAACTATCAACAAATATATTATTTGAATTATTACTCCACATTATAAAACCTAAATCGTGCATATAAACTTCTAATTTGTGATTAAAAGCAGAGAATGATCCAGTTAAATCTAATGCAACTCCATTACCATTATTTTCAAATAATGAAAAATCTACAGTGTCAGTTGCATAGGCATTTATATCATAATTTAAATCGAGGTAAAGGCCCATTGGTGCAGTATAAATTGATGCACTATTTGAGATAATAGTATAATTATGATTTCCATGAACATATGAGATACCTAAACCAATTGAATATTTATCAGTTGAATTTTCTAAATGTAATTTAAATTGCTGATATCTAGTAGCTCTTATCCTTGTATTATCAAAGTTTAAAGTTTCATCTTGGTATTCATAATTTCCTTTTAAAGCAAGTTTTAATAAATCATTATCAAATTTTGCATTTAATTGTGTTATATCTGAGAATGAAAAATTATAAAATAAATTATTTCTAATTTTCTCAGTATATTTTAAGCTACTTGTAAAATCAAAATTGATAGTGTGTTGGTCATTTAGATTTAAAATATTATTTTTTAAATTATTATCAAGATAACCGCTAAATAAATCTTCAATGGAATTTCCATTAAATGAGATGCTTTCAAATGATAAGCCAGATTTTAATGTAATTGACCTCTCTTGAGCATTTATTGCAGAAGAAATAAAAAGTAATAGAAGAATAAATTTAGTTTTCATAATTAATTTACTCTAGTTTTTAGTTTTACACTCAGTAAGAAATCAATTGTATAGTCATTGTAAATACTAACATGATTGTTTACATCATCTGTATTAAATTTAATATCAAAAACAACATTTTTAATTTGATCAAAATTAGGTACAGTTGCATCTAATATACTTATTGATTTTTCAACTACAACATTATTTTGCATCAAACCAGATGAAACAAATTGATTGTTAAATAATGTATCAATAACATTTTTGTTCATATCAAGTAAAATCATATTAAAATCACAATCTATAGGAAATCCATTTTCTACTTTAAGATATACTTTGTCAATTTCTAGATCTTCATTTTGTTGGATGTCAATATCAGAAGTATCCTTTAAATGTAAATCATTAGCAATGATATTTAGTGGGACTTTAAGTTCTATTGATGCGTCAATAGGATATTCTGGAAACAAAAAATCTGGATTTGATGATTGTCCATTTGGATTAAGATATACATTTAGTGATGTAGAAATTTTATCAGGAAGAATACTTAGCATTTCATCAGCATTTAATTTTATTGATGTTTTACTTGATTCAATATTAGCATTTTCTAAATTTATTAGCGTAGCACGATTTATATTATACTCATGCCCAATGAAATTGTTTCCATCTTCATCAACTGTAGGGGTAGTTATAATACCTGTATTTGTATTTTCTGCAGTAAGTTCAGTAAATACTAAATTTGCATCAGCGCCAAAATAATTATCAATTTCTACAGATAATTCTGTGTTGTTGAGATCAATATTTCCTCCAACTATATTATTAAAAATATTATTTTCTATTATTTCTGGTCCAAACTCAACAGTATCAGTACCTAAATATCCAAGAGCATACTTTGGGCTAAAAATAAATTCTGTGAAATAATAGAAACTGTCAAGCTGATTTAAAGTAACTAATTCACCAGTTGAATCTATATATGTAATAAGCTCAGAGTATATTGTATTTATAGTATCACCTCCAATCCTTCCATCTTTTCCAGTTAAATCAAGAACATAGTCCTGAAAATCAAATATATAGTCAGTACTTTCTCCAGAAATTGTCGTAGGAACAATTTTTTCAGTCGAAAATGGTATTCCATTCTTTTTTAGTGATGGAATATTATAAATAATTCTGCCAGTATCTGGAATTGTACTAATTAAACTTATTTTAACAATTCCAGTCTTAATACCTATTTCTGTTATTTGAGCATCCCCCAAATCAAAACTTGTTTCAGTTATTTCTCTTGATAATTCTTGTTGTGGAAAGAATGCTGTGGCTTCTGTGATTTGAAGATTTTTCAAGCTTATTTTAGATATAAGATTGTCTGCATAGTTTATCGTAATGTTACCATTGCTAGCATTAACATCGATATTATTAATAATTGCTTCGATATTTTTGTCAATTGAAAGGCCTGCTAATGAAATGCTATCTATAGCACTACTTCCAGAGACAATTAAAGGAAAATTAAATGAAGCTATGATGTTTAAGTTTGAAGAGTTTACAAGAGAGCAACTTATATTAGAAATATCAACAGGAAGATTATTTTTTATTTCAAAGTATAAAACTCCGTCACTAAGTATCATTGTTTCAAAATAATCACTAGCATTAACATTAAAAGTATCAGCATTTATAACATTTGGTAAAAATGGGATAGAGGCATTACTACCATTTGGAAATAGTATTGAACCTAAAGGTATTGTTGATACTAATTCCCCAAGTGAAATTGTATCTGAAATTGAAATATTTGGAAAATTAATAGAGTCTAATCTCTCAGTTTTACCTGGAACTATCATGTCGATATTAATTAAAGAATCAAAATCTATATCTTCTAGATTACTTTGATAAAATAATGAAACTAAGCCACTGTCATTACTTTGAATTTCAACTAAACTATCTTCAATAACAATTTGATCAATTGAAACGTTAGAATTAGCAATGGGTGTAATTAAATCAATATCCCATGAGGGAGTTTCTAATTCATGTTTACATGAGCTAAAAATCAATATTGAAAAGATAAAAATCAAATATAATTTATTCATCTTTTTTAAATAATTTTTTTAATTGAATTTAGTTTATGCGTGTATTTGTTTTCTTCATAGTTAAATATTCCATTTTTATCTAATTTATCAATTCTAACCTTTCCTGAAGCATGAATAATTTGATTATTCGTCATAACTATACCTACATGAACAATTTTACCACTTTTATTTTCAAAAAATGCTAAATCACCTTCCTCTATCTTATCATCTACTATAGTACCTAGATTTATTTGTTGATATGCATCTCTTGGAATTTTTATTCCTTGTAATCTATAAACTATTTGGGTAAAACCTGAACAATCAATTCCAAATGGAGTTCTACCTCCCCATAAGTAAGGAGCATTTAAAAAAATAAGTGCATTACTAATTAAATGTTTTTTCTGACTAAATCCTTGTGTTTTGTTACCAGTGAACTTAAACATTTCATTGTTAATTAACGCATGATCACTTTTAAAAAAAGGAAGCACACTACCAATAATAATAGGTTGATGAAAATTTCCTTCAATTATATCCAATATATCAGTTGATAATGTAGGTATATCTTTTTCAAGCCTTTCAAATTCAACTTGATTTATTTCTTGAATTTGGTTATTACTTACCCATCCTACATATTTGTCATGAGCAATTTGAATTTTACTCCATTTTTTTTGTTTTTCTAAAACTTTATAATGTTCACCAAATAATAATTGAGTTGTCATTTCAGAACGATCATTAGGTTCTGATCTTACTGGAACAATTGATATAGTTGAAATGCCAAATTTCATTACATATTTTTAATAATAATTGCAGATGCACCGCCACCACCATTGCAAATGCCAGCTACTCCTATGCTTCCATTGTTTTGCTTTAACACATTTATCAGTGTAACAACTATTCTTGAACCAGATGAACCTAACGGATGTCCTAATGCAACAGCCCCTCCATTAACATTAACCTTTTGATTATCAATGTCTAATAATTTAATATTTGCTAAACCAACTACAGAAAATGCCTCATTTAATTCAAAATAATCAACATCGTTTTTACTAATTTTTCCTTTCTTTAATGCATTTTCAACAGCATTTGATGGGGCAGTAGTAAACCATTCTGGCTCATGTGCTGCGTCAGCATAACTAATTATTTTAGCGAGAGGCTTTAAGTTTAATTCATTTGCTTTTTCCAAAGACATTAGAACTAAAGCTGAGGCACCATCGTTAATGGTTGAGGCATTTGCAGCAGTAATTGTACCATCTTTTGCAAAAACAGGTCTAAGATTAGGGATTTTTTCAAGGATTACTTTTTTATATTCTTCATCTTCATTAATAATTAAGTTATCTCCTTTTCTTTGAGGAACTTCAACATTAACTATCTCATCTTTAAATTTTTCATTTTTCCATGCATTTGCTGATCTGGTGTATGATTCAATTGCAAATTTATCTTGCTCTTCTCTTGAAAACTTCATTTCATTAGCACAAGTTTCAGCACATAATCCCATGTGTTTATTATTATAGACATCTGTTAAACCATCTTTTACAAGACCATCTAAAGCTTTAATATCTCCTAGTTTTTGACCATTTCTAGAATTGCTTAAATAATGAGGGACAGAAGACATGTTTTCCATACCACCAACAACAACTATTTCATTGTCACCACTAATAATAGTTTGTGCTCCAATCATTATCGATTTCATTCCAGAAGAGCATACTTTATTAATTGTTGTACATGGCGTATTTTCAGATAAACCAGCTTCTATTGCTGCTTGTCTAGCAGGCGCTTGACCTAAATTAGCCTGAAGAACATTTCCCATAAATACTTCATCAATTTGATCTTGATTTAATCCACATTTTTCAATGGCACCTTTAATTGCATATCCTCCTAATTTTGTTGCAGGTACGGATGATAATAAACCTCCGAAGCTACCCATTGGTGTTCTTACAGCTGATACAATTACAACTTCTTTCATATTTTAAATGGTTTTATTAATTATACAAATTTATGTAAAATTAGTTACACCACTAGTAATGAATTTATAATAAAGGAAAATTTAAATTTATTGATTAATCTAGCTTTTTAATCTAGGATCTAATGCATCTCTTGATGCCTCAGCAATCATATTATATATGGTTATGGTTAAAAATATAGCCATTCCAGGGTAAATAATTAACCACCATGCTTCTAGATTTTGTCTTCCTAAGTTAAGTAATGATCCCCATGTTACAATATCGTCAGGTACACCAATTCCTAAGAAGGATAATCCGCTTTCTATTAGAATCGCTGATGCTATTCCAAAGGCAATACTTACAAAAACAGGAGCAAGAGCGTTTGGAAGAGCATGTTTGAAAATAGTTCTTGCACTTGAGAATCCAAGTGATTGAGCGGCTTGTACAAATTCTAATGATCTAATTCTTAGTAATTCTGCTCTTGTAAATCTTGCTATTCCTGTCCAACTTGTTATACCTATTATTACCATTACAATCCAAATACTTCTCTCAACTACTGCTGTAATAGTAATTATTAATAGTAATCTTGGTATTGAATTTAACAGTTCTATTCCTCTTGAAACAAAAGTGTCAATTGGAACAAAAGTTTCTTCTTGTAATTTTTTAATTTTTATTAATCGACTTAGAAATCTAAAAAGTACTACTGATAAAATTATTACTCCCGTACTAATTAAAAGTTCTATTGTTCCACTTAAAATTCCTGATGAAAAGCCATCAGCAAGTGCATACTTTCTTTGACCAAATCCATAAAATAATCCAAAGAATAAACCAATTAAAGTAAAATGGTATTTAATTCTTGGCATTTTTAATTTGTTATCACCAAAAAATCCAGCAAGAGCTCCTAGAAATATTCCAATCAAACTAGCAATACCCATTGATACTAATCCAACCATTAATGAAATTCTAGTTCCATGAATTAAGCCAGATGCAAGGTCTCGACCAATACCATCTGTTCCAAGTAAGTGTCTAAACTTTTTTGGAGCATCTGTTATTTCTCCTTCTTTGTTTTTAAATCTTTGTTTTCCACCTGGAGATACATAATCTCTATTGTATCTGTCCATACTTTCAGGAGAGTAGGGAATAGGTGCCCAAATTACTTTATTAAAATCTAGCGTACGCCAATCAGTAATATCATATTGTAAAATTTCATCTAATTTACCATCCTTTGTAAAAATTGAATCTGTTCTACTTTCATCTGTAAAAGCAGGATACATAGTATAACCTTTATATTCTGCATATAGAGGTCTGTCGTTTGCTATTACAGGTGCCAGGACAGCTATAGCAATTAATAAAAAAAGTAAGTATAAACAAACAAGTGCAACCTTATCTTTCTTGAATTGATTCCAAGCATATTTTTTAAATGAAAAGTTTTCTAAATTTTGTGTACTCATTTTTATTATTTATATGAAATTCTAGGGTCAACTACTGCATATAATAAATCAGAAACCAAATACCCTAACATAGTTAGAAAACCAGAAATAGTAAATACTGTAATAATCATTGGGTAATCATAGTTTAGAATAGAATTGTATACTTCTACACCCATTCCAGGTATTGAGAAGATTACTTCTATTATTATAGACCCACCAATTGCAGCAGGAAAAATAGCCGCAAAAACAGTAATAACTGGTAATAATGAATTTCTTAAAGCATGCTTTAAAATAACTTTTCCTTCAGCTAAACCTTTAGCTCTTGCTGTTCTTATATAGTCTTGTGATACAATATCAATCATACCAACTCTCATAATTCTACTTAAAAATGCGAAAGAACCATATGTATATGTAATGATTGGTAAAATTAAAAATGGCATTCGATGTTTTATTTTAGCCCAAAATGACCAATCAGGATCAAATACAGTAGGATCCTGAATTCCAGAGACTGGGAACCAGGCTAAATTGTCTGGATTTGCAAATTGAAGTAAAAGAAGTGTACCAACAAAAAATGAAGGCATAGAGTAAAGAATAAATAATACAAGGGAGAATCCTTTATCAACAGCAGAATCTTTTTTATAGGCTGAATATATTCCTATTGGTATACTAATAAGGTATGCGATAAAAATAGATATTAATGACAATGAAAAAGAAATACCAATTTTCTGCCATATTTTTGTTGAGATTGGTTGACTATCGATGTAAGAAATACCAAAATCACCTCTTAATAATCCTTTTCTGTCTTTTCCATTTCCAAATAACCAAAGATGATATTGATTTTGACTACCATACCAGTGGATTGTTGGCACATACGTTTTCCATCTATTTTTAGAGTTAACTAATTTGCCGTTGAAATTTTTGACATTATTAAATGAAGAAATAAGTGGATTGAAAAAATCATAATTATTAAGATTTTCATCGATCTTATTTAAGGCTAGATTCATTAATTCATCTTCTGATGTTTCTAATAAACTATTAATTTCAAAACCTACTTGATTAACAGCTTCATTAATTGTATTTAAATCTAAATTTTCTTGCGATGCATGAATATTTTTTGAATTAAGGGTTAAATGTATTTTTTGAAGATTAAGTAATTCTAAGTAGTAATCTGAAACTAAGTTCCAATCACCAGATTTATGATTTAAGTGTTCTAGTGTAGATTTATGATATTTATCTTGAATTTTATATAGGGTGTCACTAGTTGATAAATCAGAAATGCTCAAATAAAAAATAGGTAGGTCTAAACCAAGTTTCTTTCTTAATTCTTGTTTAATTTTCTTAGATGCCCCTGATTGTTCTTGAGCAGAACCTTCACTTTCCGCAGATTTAGCAAGTCTTTCTACTGGATCTCCTGGGGCATTAATACTTATAACAAATGAAAGTAAAGATATTGCAATAAGCATTGGAATGAAAGTTAGAATTCTCTGAAAAGTATATTTTAACATTATAATTCTTCTATTAAGGCATTACCAGCATAATTGCTGTTTAATTTTAAATTATTTAATCTTAATCCAGGAAATTCATAATACATATCTCTATTATCAAATCTTTTATGAACAGCAAATTTTCTTTTTGTTATATATAAAAATACATATGGTTGATCTTCATAAATTTTTGCTTGTAACTTTAATAAAGCATTTCTGTGAGTTTCATAATCTAAGGTTTTGTTTGCTTCTTCAATAAGAGCATCACTATACGCATCTCCAAATCCACAGAAATTAGATCCTTTATTTACCCAAGATGTCGTATGCCATAATTGCATAGGATTTGAATAAGCAGCACTGCTTCCCCAGCCAGCTAACATAGCATCAAACTTATGGTCACCAGCATTTTTGTAGAATAATGAAAAATCCATTGGAGTTGGCTCAGCTACAATTCCAGCTTTGTACATGCTTTCTTTCATCATCAATACTATTTCTTTAGATGTAGGAGAACTCATGTAGCTAAATTTAAAAGAGAATGGTGTTTTTACTCCATTAATTACTTTGTCTCTTATATTGTCACCATCAGTATCAACCCAGCCAGCTTCATCTAGTAGTTTTTTAGCTTTTTCTATATCTAGAGGTATCAACTTAAGAGTGTCATTGTATGTTTTTTTAAGAGGAGAAATATTTGCTGCTTGTCTGTTAGCTTTACCGTGCATCATCACCTCAATAATTTCATCTACGGGAATCATGTGAGCAACAGCCCTTCTTACTCTTTTATCAACAAAAAATGGTTTGTGTTTAATTCCATCAGGTTTCATATTTAATCCGATGTATGAAATTCCATATCTATCTAAAAAATCAGAATCATAATTATTATTAAAATACTCTCTTTCTCTTAACTTCATTAATTTAACTGTACCAATATTTGTTGTTACATCGATTTCTTGATTTTTTAAAGCTAGATAAGAAGAAGCATCTTCTTTAATAATTTTAAAAATAATTTTTTTAGGATATGCTTTATTATCTAGTAATGTGTCAGTAGCTCCCCACCAATTTTCTTTTCTGCTTAGTGTTACGTACTGACTTGGTTCCCATTCACTCACATAATATGGTCCTAGACCTTTTAAGTTTTCAGGCTTGTATCCGTTATCTGCGTGATTAAATTTATTAAACCAATCAGAAATATCATCGGTTTCTTTAAATGATCTAGCTAGTATTTGATCAAAAGAGATATTATCAAATAATCCATTTGGGTCCCAGTAACTTTTTTGTTGGATGTAAATTCCACCTAAAATAGTTTTAGCTGTCCAATTAATATCTTGTGCAGTCATACTGAATTTTAGAGGATTTGTAGGGTCAAGCTTTACAGATTTAATAACTGAATTATATATGGGTCTAATTTGAGAATTATTAGTAAGATGACATAGCATTATTTTAGCTGAAAACACTACATCTTTTGCAGTAACTTGCTCACCATTATCCCATTTAATATCATCTCTTAGTTCAAAGAAAAAGGTTTTATTATCATCTGATGATGATGGTAATTGAGTAATTAGTCGAGGAAAATAATCTAATGATTCTAAATCTAGTCCAAGCAAAGTTTTTTGAGTGTATGAAAAAATATAAGATCTCATAACAGAGTTGTTGTTGTATGGGTGCAATCCATCAGGTTGAGATAAAATATGTGCAACAACTGTATTAGTTGATAAATCTCTTTTTTTAACACAAGATGATATTAAAAAGAGACAAAAAAAGTAAAAGAAAATTTTTTTGATCATTGTACGTAAATAACATGCAAATATAACATTCCGAAAAAATAATCATCAAAAATTTAGCTAAAATTTGAGCATAAATAAATTTGTCATAAAAATTCTTTAATATACATTTGCAATCCTATTTTTAGTTCTTATAAAAATTATTGGAGAGGTGCCAGAGCGGTCGATTGGGGCTCCCTGCTAAGGAGTTGTGCCTTTACGGGTACCGGGGGTTCGAATCCCTTCCTCTCCGCATATTAATAATACTATTCAAAAAAATAGTATTATTGCAAACCTTTTCGGGGTATAGCGTAGCCCGGTCATCGCGCCTGCTTTGGGAGCAGGAGGTCGCAGGTTCGAATCCTGCTACCCCGACTAATTGAAAATAATCCAGTTAATTTCTATAAATTAATTGGATTTTTTTATTGCTATATTAATGTGTTTTACTTTCTGTTAATTAGATAGTATCCAATACAAATTGATAAAATAGAAAGACTAAAAAAAATCAAATCCTCTGGGGACTTAAAGTTATCTGATAGTTTGAGTACTTTTTCAAAAAATTTAACAATCAAAACAATAATTATCACTTTAATAATTTTGTTTTTTAGTTGATCTAAACTTTCTATTTTAAGTGTTGAATCTTCAAATTTGTCTTTTGCGAAATCAATATCACTTATAAATATTTCATAAACTCCAAAACCAAAAATCAACAAAACAATTCCAATCAAAAATAAATCTATTGATGAAATAATTTTAAATAATATATCATTATTGGAATTAATATTTTCATTAAATATTGGATTGTTGTATATTATTGCTTGTATTATATCCCATCCACCTAATATAAATAATATAATTGATGAAATTATTGATAGTATCACTGATATTAGGACAATAAATCTAGTATTCCATAATACTCTTTCAAATTTATTTTCTGTCATTTTCTTATTTGGTTTATTTTGTAAAAGTAGTTAGAAAATTTCAAAATTTTTTCTTTGTTTCTTTGTAAATTTACAATTGTAAATATAATTGTTATGCGACATATTTTATTTTTAGTTTTTTCAATTTTAAGTTTTGTTTGCTTTACACAAAATTGGCAAGCTTTTACTGATTCAACATCAACTTTATCATCTCCAAGAGCTTCGGATTTAAATGGAGATGGAATTTTAGATATTGTAATTGGTGGAGGAACTGATAGTTTATTCTGTAATAATGGTTTGATGGCATATGATGGAAATGATGGTTCACTTTTATGGAAAAGATCATCTAGAGATGAATTATTTGGTAGTGCTATTTTTCAGGATTTAAATTCTGATGGAATTAATGATGTTTTTATTTCGGGAAGATCTGGACAATTATTAGCAATTGATGGAACTAATGGTTCATTAATTTGGGATTATTTTCCATACAGTACTAATCCATCAGATAGTGGAGTATATAATTTTTATAATCCTCAATTTATTCATGATGTTGATGGTGATTCATATGACGATATTCTAATTTCAAATGGTGGTGATCATGCAGCACCTTCTTTTCAAACGACTAGACCACCTGGACATTTAATGATTATTAGTTCTTTGACAGGAGATTTAATTGTCAAAGCTGTTGTACCTGATAGTTCTGAAATTTATTGTTCTCCAATTGTTGCAGATATTCAAAATGATGGTAGCCAATGGGTTCTTTATGGAACAGGAGGAGAAAATTTAGGTGGTAATTTTTATGCTGCTTTATTATCGGATTTATTATTAGGTGATTTAAGTAATTCTTTAGTTTTAGATAGTGATCTAAATAAAGGATATATTGCACCTGCTTCAGTTTATCAAAACCCAAACAATGGTATCTATGATATAATAATCCAATCTTATGGTGGTGTTGTTACTAAAATAGATGGTCAAAATTTCAATACATTGTGGACTTATCAAAAACCTGGGACTGAATCAAGCGCTCAGCCAGTAATTGGAAATTTCACAGGTGATTTAACCCCTGATGTTTTATTAGTTTTATTTAATGGAGTAGCGCCAGCATTCAATGATTATTATCAGGTAATGCTGGATGGAAGTGATGGGACTGTTAAATTTATTGATAGTTTAGGAACTATAAATTTTGCTTCAGCAAATGCAGTTGATTTAAATAATGATGGGAGAGATGAAGGAATATTTTCCATTGTATATTTTAATAATGGATATTTTAATAGTAAAATTCAATCAATTGATTTTGTAAATGATACAATTATAACTTTAGATCAGATAAGAACAGGGGTAAATATTGCATCCACACCACTTATAAATGACTTAGATAGTGATGGTTTATTGGATTTAGTCTATTGTGTTAAGGAAGATAGTTTAAATCCTATGGGTGTTAAAGGAATTAATGTTTTTAGGCATGAATTAAATTCAATCATACCAAATTCTGGAATTGCATGGGGAAGTTACCTTGGAACTAACCATGATGGTAAATACAATTCTAGTCTTACCCCATGCTGGCCTGGAACTATAATTAATGGAATAAATAGAACTTTTCCTTCTTGTAATGGTTTATCTGATGGAAGTTTAAGTATTAATTTATCTGGTAATTCAACACCACCATACACTTATATATGGTCTAATGAGAGTACTGACCCAGTTGCTCAAAATCTTTCTGCTGGAAGTTATTGGTTATATGTTACAGATTCAAGTGGATGTTATGAAACTACGACAATATCCTTACCAGACCCATTTGCACTTTTATTTGGAGAGCTTGCTTCTCCAACTTGTTCTGTTGATAGTAATGGTGTTGCAACTGTAGTTTCTTCTGGATGTCCTTGTATGTTTACGCTTTGTAC
Source organism: Flavobacteriales bacterium (assembly GCA_045561575.1). Taxonomy (GTDB): domain Bacteria; phylum Bacteroidota; class Bacteroidia; order Flavobacteriales; family BACL11. Next base: position 5,729 of record JBJKXM010000037.1, on the reverse strand, counting down.
TTTTTTATGGGACAATGGAGATACAACAAAAACAAGTACCTCATTACATGCTGGATGGAATAGTGTTGCTATTACTCATGCCAATGGTTGTGTTGTTGTTGATTCTGTATTTATTCCATCACCAAATAATGGTGGAATGAGTTCAATATCTGCATGTGATAGTTATACATGGGATAGTACAACATATACTATAAGTGGTATGTATTTTAACACTTACACTGATACATCTGGTTGTGATAGTATTCATACCCTAAACCTAACCATTTTAAACTCTAATGTTGACACAATAACTGTTTCGGCTTGCGGTACATATAATTGGGATGGTACAATATTAGATTCTTCAGGAATTTATAGTTATAATTTTACAAATTCTAATGGTTGTGATAGTATAATTTATTTGGATTTAATAATAGATCAATCATATTCAACATTTGAAAATATATCTTCATGTGATAACTACAATTGGCTTGGAACAACTTATAATATAAGTGGAGTATATGATTCTTTATTATTCAGTGTAAATGGCTGTGATAGCCTTGTAACAATAAATTTAAATATTTTAGACTCTGATACTTCATTAACTAATATAACTTCTTGTGATTCATACTCATGGAATGGTATTATATATTCAACATCTGGTGTTTACTCAAATACATTTACTAACTCTAATGGTTGTGATAGTGTTGAAATTCTAAACTTAACAATTAATCACACTGATAGTAATATGATATCTGTAATTTCTTGTAATTCATTTTTTTGGGATGGTATACAATATGATAGTAGTGGGAGATATATAAATCATTATACTAATTTAAATGGTTGTGATAGTATTGTTATTCTAGATTTAGCTATAACAACTACAACAGCTGAAATTATTGCTCCATTATTACCAAATCCTAGTTATCTAGTTGTTAATATTATATCAGGTAATGCCCCTTTTTCTTATTTGTGGAATACAGGAGATACGACTTCTCAAATTACACCTACTTCTAATGGTCAATACTGGGTAATTGTAACTGACAATGCTGGATGTATTTCTGATACAATATTTTATGATGTTAATTGGGTTTCATTATCTATATCAAATATACATTTGAATAATTTTGAAATTTACCCTAATCCTTCAATTAGTATTTTTAATATTAATTTCAATAGTTTAATTAATCAAGACATCAGTATTAATATTTATTCTTTGTTAGGAAAGAGGATTTTTTCTGAAAATTTGATTTTATATAAAGGCAATTTTTCAAAGGACATAGACTTATCTTCTTACCCTAAAGGTTTATATTCATTGGAAATAAAAACTAAAGATGGTATTTTTAATAATAAACTTATACTTCAATAAATAATGAATATTAAGAAAGAAATATGGTTGTTAATTTCAGGTTTTGGAATTATGTTTGCTGTATTATCATGGATACAAGAATCACAATTACTTTTATTAGAAACCGGAAGTTTAAAAGGATTTATCGCTGTAATTACTGGTTTCATACTTTATCTAATATTTAGAAAATCTTTATAGTTTTTAGTGAAAAAAATTGTTGTTTTTACTGGAGCTGGAATAAGTGCTGAGAGTGGTCTTGGAACATTTAGAGATTCTGGTGGATTATGGGATAATTATAAAATTGAAGATGTTGCTACACCAGATGCTTTTAAAAAGAATCCCGAACTTGTTTTAGAATTTTATAATATTAGAAGAAGACAATTATTAAATGCATCACCAAATAATGCTCATTACGCACTTAATAAACTACAACAAAATTTTAATCTGCAAATTATTACTCAAAATATTGATGATTTACATGAAAGAAGTGGGTCAAATAATGTACTACATCTTCATGGAAAATTAAGACAATCAAAGAGTACACTTTATAATAAGCTTTATGAAATTGAAGGGTCAGAACTAATTCTTGGAGATTTATGTCCAAATGGAGCTCAATTAAGGCCTAATATTGTTTGGTTTGGTGAAGCTGTTCCCCCAATGATGGATGTTGCAATTGAAATTGTTAAAACAGCCGATATATTTATAATTATTGGAACATCTTTAAATGTGTATCCAGCTGCTTCTTTAATTCATTATACATCAAATTCTTGCGAAAAATATATTATTGATCCAAATGCTGATGATTATCAAGGTATTAATGTTATTAGAAAAAAAGCTTCAGAATCTGTACCTATCTTAGTGGATCAATTGATTAGCCAAAATCAATAATCTTTATTTAATTTTGCATTTAATAAATCAATAAAAATCATGGACATTAAAGGAAAAAATATAATTATTACTGGAGGTAGTTTAGGAATTGGAAAAGAAACAGCAAAATCACTTGTAGAAAAAGGAGCAAAAGTTTTAGTAACAGGAAGATCAGAATCTAGATTAAAAGAAGCTAGATTATATACAAATGCAGATATTTTAGAATTTGATATTGCTGACTTTGATAATATCTCGAAAAATGCCAAAAAGTGCCTTGATTTATTTAATAATAGAGTAGATGTTTTAGTAAACAATGCTGGAATAGGGGTCAGAAGTTCAATAGAGGAATTAAGTATTGAAAATTTTTTAAAGGTTTTTAATGTTAATGTTTTTGGTTTGTCTTTATTTACAAAAGAAATTGTTCCGCATATGAAAGATCAAAAATCAGGTACAATTATTAATATTGGATCAACTGCAAGCTTAAAAGGATATAAAACTGGTAGTATATACTCTTCTTCTAAATTTGCTGTGCGTTGTCTCACGCAATGCTGGCAAGCAGAATTAAGACCTTTTAATATAAGAGTATGTCAAGTTAATCCAAGTGAAGTAACTACTGCTTTTGGAAATACTGAAAGGATTGAAAGAAATGAAGTTCATAATAAACTAACAGTTAGGGAAATATCTCATGCCATTGTATCTGCCATTGAAATGGATGAAAGAGGTTTTATTAATGAATTAAATGTTTGGGCAACAAATCCTTTTTAAAATTTATATGAAAATCCATTTTTATAATTAATTATAGTGTTAGGTATACCTATTGCTGGAAAACTATCATAAGAGACTTCTATTTTATTTGAAAAGAAAAACTTTTTACTGATTTTAAAAGTTATTTCGGTTTCATTAGAAAATCGGTAATCATTAAATGAATTAATCTTTGGCTGAAAATATAAAGTTGAATAAATTACCATTATTTCATTTAAATTGTAATTTAAATTTAAATATGAACTTAATCTTATATTATTTTCTTTGGTATTATAATTTAATTTTTCTTGCTCAAAAAAAGAAGAAATACCAAAATAATGATTAAAAATATTTGTTCTTAATCCACCTCCAAGAAGAATTCTGTTATCAATTTTTCTAATTGGATCATATTGATTTTGAAGAAATGACTCTATAGTTATTTTAGAATTTATTTTATTATTTATTCTAAGGTGTTGGAAGCCATCATTAGAAAAGTCAATACCAGCTCCTCTATCAAGATTAATTTCATTAATTAAAAAAATAGTCCATGATTTGTAATTCCAGTTTAGGAATATCTCATTTTCCATTTCCCAATCAATTTCATTTACTTTTTTAAAATCATATGCAATCTTAATATATCCATTAAATTGTTTGTTGTTTTCATTTCTTATCGACTCAACATTAACAATTTGAGAATAATTTGTAAACGGGAATAAAAAAAATAAAAAATAAGAAATAAATATTTTCATCAATCAAATTTATTAAATAAAGGATTTTTATTTGAATAAAATTAAAAAATATCAAACATTTATTTAATTGTTGATTTTTTGATTAATTTGATTGCATTTTTTTTTCCTTCTATATCAATTACTTCTGATTCTTTTTTATAATTATTAAGCCAAATTTTTATAATTTTTAAAACTCCAGGAAATTTTTCTTTTAATTCCTTTTTTGAACTTATTTGATTTAAAGGAGAACTTGAATGGATAAATAAAATTTTAGGATCACTTTTACCTTTATCTAATGTATTGATTATTGCTATAGGTTTTGCTTGAATTGTATCGCCAATTTCAAACCTATTTCCAATTACAATAGCATCTAAAGGATCATTATCCCCACTATTATTTGTATTTAATATCATTCCATAATTAAAAGGATAATTCAGATACTTAATAGTTCGTGGTAAATTATTTAAAGAATCTCTTTCAATTTTATTATTTATCTTATTTAATTCCCATTTTTCATTAGTTCCAACAGGTATTTCAATTAAAATTGAATATTCTTTTATTGTAATTAAATCTAATTTGTCTTTTGATTCTTTACATCCTATAAAGATTATCATTAAAATAAATATTTTTTTCATTTTATAATATTCTTAAACATATTTTGTGATGTTTTTCTACCTAATAAATCATATTTAAAATAATATTTTTTGGATGTTTTATTTTCAAAAATTGAATTAATCTGACAGTTAGAGCTAAAAAAATGATGAGAATCTATAGATCCGTTAGCATAAGTCCAATTTAAACTTGAATAACTGGGGTCATCTACATTTATACAATTTAAATTTGGATTATCTTTAATTACTATATCTGTAATATTATGGTTGTTACCATTTCTTAAATCTAAATAAACTAAATTTAAATTTTTATCACAACCTAACTCTTGTATTGGATTATTTGATAGAATTAATGAATCAATTAAGTTTTGTTCCAAATCTAGACTTTTAAGATTTATATTATTACTTAAATCAATTGAAGATATTTGGTTATTTTCTAAATCTAATCGATGTAATTTTAAGTTGTTATTTAAATTAATACTATTAATATTATTTGATTCACAATCTAAAAAGTATAGTTCTGTATTTGTATTTAAATCAATAGAAGTTAATTGATTTAGTTCACAATCTAACCAATATAATTTATTGTTGTTAGATAAATCTAAACTAGATAAATAATTATACCTTACATTAAGCTCTTCAATTTGTTTAATATTATCAATATTGAGATTAAATAATTGATTGTCTTCACAATTTAAATACTTTAATGAATCATTATTTAAAATAAGATTATTCAAGTTGTTTGCTTGTATATTTAAATACTGTAGAGATAAATTTGAACTTACATCTAATTCAGTAATCTGATTTGACCAGCATTCCAGGTGTTTTAGATACATTAATCCATTAGTAAATAAATAATTAATGTTATTAAGATTGCAATAAACATCTTCTAAAAATATATTACTTGATAAGTCTAAACTATCTAAATTATTTCCAATGCATGAAATAATTTTTAAATCATTAAAATCTTCAATTCCTTTAAGGGAATTAATATTTTTGAAATCAATATTTAAATTTATGATGGTATCAATAGATGTTTTATTAATATAATTATCTAGTATACTATCATAACCTAGATTAATAAAATGTTGTTCAAAATTATCATCAGGAATATATGTGGATTGAGCATATACTAAATTTGATGAAAGTAAAATAAATAGAAATTGAAATGATTTCATTAACCAATTATGTATTGTAGACCAATTCGAATTTCATTTTTAAATGGATTTGATGTATTTAATGGTGGAGAAAATAAATCTCCAATACTATTCATATTACCATCGTATATTTCTCTTCTGAACTGGATTTTAAGTACATTCATGTGTTCATTAAATCGATAGTTGTATCCAATACTTATTGTTTGTTGTTGAATTCCAGGTAAAGAAACTGTACCATTTATATCTGTATGATCATATCTTAAAGCAAATACGGAATTATATCTTTTAAGAAGATAGTTTC
>JBJKXM010000036.1:0-8129 GCA_045561575.1 Flavobacteriales bacterium | reverse complement strand
TCTATATGATGTGTCAAGAACATTGTTCTCTATAGAAATATCTATAAAGGATTTTGCGTACCTTATTGTAGCTCTAGATTGTTTCATTTAGTTATTACTTTCTTTTAATGCTCTATTAACTAGTTCTTTTTGTTTTTCTGAATCTGAAAGCTCAGATCTTAAAACCTTTTCAGCCATTTCAATTGACAAATCAGCAACATGGTTTTTTAGTTCTGTTAATGCTTTTTGTTTTTCATTAGTTATTTGCTCTTTGGCTGTATTAACTAATTTCTCAGCTTCTAAATTTGCCTGTTCTTTTGCTTGAGATATTATTTTGTTTTTCATTTCTCTTGCTTCCTTTAAAATAACATCTCTATCAGACTTAGCTTGAGCTAATATTTTTTCATTATTTGTAGTGAGCTCAGCCATTTCTGCTCTAGCTTTTTCAGCTTGCTGTAAAGAGTCGTTTATCGACTTATTTCTTTGATCAACAGCTGTTAAAATTGGCTTCCATGCAAACTTTTTGAGTAATAAAACTAACATTGTAAAAACCACGGTGGTCCAAAATATTAATCCTATTGCTGGTGTAACTAATTCCATATTTGTTTTTTATTAATACTCTGCAACCAACCGTTGCAGAGTACTTAATTACTAATTTATTTTAATAGCGCGACAACAACACCAAAAAGAGCAACTCCTTCAACTAATGCAGCTGCAATAAACATATTTGTTTGAATCATTCCTGAATGTTCTGGCTGTCTTGCCATTGACTCTAAAGCCTTCCCTCCAATCTGTCCAATTCCAATACCTGCTCCAATTGCAGATAAACCAGCACCGATTGCGGCAAAAGCTCCAAAATCCATTGTTGTTTCTAATAACATTTTTTTTGTTTTTAGTTAATAATTAATTAGTGACCATCTTGCACCGCTAATCCAATAAATACTGACGAAAGCAGTGTAAAAATATAAGCTTGTAAAAAAGCTACAAGCACCTCTATACAGTAAATAAATAAAACAAAAAGTGCAGAAACTGGAGCAACTCCCCAAGCTCCACCTGTTCCCATAGCGCTTTGTGCTATAAATATTAAAGATATAAGGCTTAAAATAATAATATGTCCCGCAGAAATATTTGCAAAAAGCCTAATCATTAATGCAAATGGCTTTGTAAACATTCCTATAATTTCAATTGGCACCATAATTGGCATTAGGGCCAATGGCACTCCTGGAGGTTTAAAAATATGTCCCCAATAATTTTTATTTCCAAACAAAGTTGTAACTAAGAACGTAATTAGCGACAACACAAATGTCACGGCTATATTTCCTGTTACATTAGCAGCCCCTGGCAGAAGTCCCATAAGGTTGTTTATTAATATAAAGAAAAAGAAAGTTAAAAGTAATGGGGAAAACTTTTCATGTTTTGACCCAATATTATCTTTAATAATATCATCTCTCACAAACAACACTAAAGGCTCAATAAATGCCTGTAGTCCTGATGGTGCAATGTTTGGGTTCTTATATGTTCTTGAAACTCTTAACATAATAAAGAACAACAAAAACACCGAAATTAACATTGATGCAACATTCTTGGTTATGGAAAGGTCGATGATTTCTACGCCGCCCTCCTCAATAATATGACTATGACTATCAATACTATAAACTCTATTGTCTTTTACTACTTTGGATTTTCCATGATTAAACTCACTTGAGCTAAAAATATCAAGCCCCTGTTCCGTGTATAATATGACTGGAAGTGGAATCGAAAAAGAATTGTCTCCTTCTCCCCAAAGATGCCACTCGTGAGCATCTGCAATATGATGCATAATTGTTGGAACTGGATTATACAAACCGTCTTTTGAAGCAGGCTCACCACCAGGTAAAGAAAAAGCCGTTAAAGAAAAGAAGATTAGTAGAAATAAAAGAGATACCTTTTTAATCATTACGACTTGTTGTTTAATCGTGGGCAAATGTAATTATTATTTAACTTTTATTCTATTTGTTTTTTAAAAAAATTACAACTTTTTTTCAATAGCCTAAAACGACTCAATTGACTTATAATAAAGTAATTGATTATTTGATTTTATTGTAAAAAAAATATATTGCAAATGGGATGGTCACAATAGCAAGTATTGTGCTGTAAAAGCCATTAATATTATTGAGATTTTTGTCTATAAAAAAACCTATTATGTATCCTGCCAAAATGATTAAAACCATTTGAAAAGATACGCTTGAGAACAAAAAAAAATTCTTATGCTGTTTTTTCCCTTTTTTCTGATTTACCAAGATCTTTAATCTCTTTAATTACAGCCCCCATACTACAAGACCCGGTAAATGTTGCTCCTGGCTCTATCGATAATTTATTAGTAATTATATCTCCATTTAATTTTGCTGAAGACTTTAATGAAAGCAATTGTGAAACGCTAATTTTTGCCTTAATTACTCCAGCAACATCAGCATCCTTGCAAATCACATCTCCTTCAACTACTCCGCCTGGGCCAACCACAACTTTTCCTTCAGTATCTATTGATCCCATTAACGAGCCGTCAACTCTTATGTCTCCTTTTGATTTAATATCCCCAGTAATGACGGTTCCTTCTCCAATCATGTTTATAGCTGATGATGAAGATGTTTTTTTTATTGTGTCGTTATTATTTGTAAACATGTTTTAATATTTATGAACTGTAAATTTATTAAATAAATCATTCAGAAATTAATTTTCATCTAAATAATTGTTTTCAAAAAATTGCTTGTAGCCATTAATGTCCTTGTTAACATAAAAATCTTGAAAGTTTTCAATTGTAATAGGCATTATAAAGTGTTCGGTTTTTTTCAACTCTTTAATAATCTCTTTAGAATAGATAACGTCATTACAATAATTTAAAGCAAAGCTTGCATTTTCAAAAAACTTGACGGTTAATATGTGATAATCCATCCCCATCATCATTGCGTTGATTTCAAAAATTTCTGTTGAATAAGAGGATAGGTTGTAATCAGAAATTAAGGTTTTTAGAAAACTAACATCAACGCCTTTTCTAGGTAAAATAAATATTACAAAATGTTTAATTTCATCATTAAATTTATACGGTGTTTTTTCCACAGCCTCTCTATTTGACTCTATTAACTTTGAAGGGTCTTTTAGTGTTTCAACTAAAGTGGAAGCGTAGTTTGAGAGATTTTTGTCATTTCCACGCTTAACTTCTGCTAACAAATTTAACGTTGTTGAGGTGTCGCCTTTACTTAGCATGCTCATTGCTCTAATAAAAGTATATTTTTCTTTTAAATCGTCTTCTTTTAATGCTGAGGTTTTTATCAAAATTTCATCATGATTTTTAAAAGATAGATTTGTGTATACCTCTTCATATTCTTTATCATCAACACTATTCAGGTCTTGCTGATTTTCTAAATAATTAGGATTTAGAATTATCCTGCTAAAAACACTGTTTGGATACTCAACTAGTAGTTGCTCCTTCATATTTATTGCTTGTTTTTTTAGATTCTGTTCTTTAAAGTTTATATAAAGATTGTAGTATGTAAGTGGAATAAAAGACGTGTCAACATCAATAATTTTCAAAATCTTATTAAGCATTTCATTACTTTTTGAAACTTTTTGCAAGTCATATTTGTAAATTATTGCTGCCTGGTAGCAAGCATTTGCTATTTTTTCTCTAGCTGAAATAAAATCTTTGGAAGAAACCGGTATTTGACTAAGATAAAACTGTGGGTCTTTTGTGTTTTGAACACCCCCTTTTTCTGCTGATGTAGAATCTTCAATTGTAATTTTGGTTGATTTTTTATTCTTTCTTCGCCAATCATCTTCAAGCTTTCTCTTTCCCCATTTTTTTGTAAATTCAGAAAGACCAAAACTTAGTGTTGCAGGATTATAAAAATACCACTTACCCCCTGATGTATTGTTTCCAAATTGTTCGTTTCGATTGCCAAACCTATTACCCTCTGACAAATTCCTTCGCTTCATAATTTCTTTCTCCCTTTCCTCGTTTTCTTTTTGTATTTCCTTATCTATTATTTCCTTTATAATAGCGTTCAACTCGGCCCTTGGCAAAAGAGCCAGTCCAATCAAACTGTCTTGGAGTTGAATTGTTTTTAAGTTTTCTGCCAAATCGGTCAAAACATCATATTTTTTATAGGCCGAAGAGTATAACCTATAGTCTTCACTCATAAAATATATAGTACTGTCATAATATAGTTGAGAAGCAATAAAATTGGAACGGCTATATTCAATTTCTGCTAAAGACAAAAATGACAATGCTTTTTGTGGGTCATTAGAAACGCTATAAAGTGTTGAAAGTATACAGTTTTGTTTTGCTTGATTTGTATCTTTAGCTAAAAGATCCATTTCAGCTATTGTATAATAAATCTGATCTAAATACTCTTTGTTTTTGTCATCTTTAGTCATTTTTATCAACTGTTTTCTCATCTTTTCTGAGTCTTTTGAACTCTTGTCAGAACACAAGGCCAAATTCATTTTAGTGTTAAAAACCATACTGTAGTCGGCATTAGTTTTTAAAACCTCATTATAGTGCTTAGTCGCTCTTGGATATTGTTCTTCTATTTGATAAATCTGAGCTACAATAAAATTTAGCCTCCCCTTATCTTTCCTATGCTTGTATTTGTTTAAAGAATTTAATATGGCCTCTTTGACTAAAGGGTAGTTTTTTTGTCTTAAATATAAATCAGCGTTTATAATTTCATAATCCCTTCTATATTCTTGAGGAAATTTTCTGTTATTGTCAAGGTCTATTAGTATAGATTCTGCTGATGAATAGTCGTTCTTTTCTATATAACATCTAGCTAGCCACAAAAGGGACTCGTAACTAATGTTGGTTTTTTTATATTCTTCAGAAATAAAATTAAATGTTTTTATAGCCTCATCAAACTCTCCTTTATAAAAATACGCCTTACCTATCATAAAATAATTGTCATCTATCCACTTGCAATATTCTTTTCCTCTAATTTTAATTGAGTGTTTTTGAATAACAACAGAACCTTTTTGGATAGCCTTATCCATATAGGTATGAGTAGATTTTGATTTTTTTAAGTTTCCAGTTTTATAAATAGGAATAACTGTAGAATAATCGTCTTCAAAATTGTCATTTATTTTTTTTATTCCATATTTAATACTCTCGTTTCCATTGAAATACCCGTTGTATTTAGCAGTTGTATTATGATATGTTCTAGAAAACCACGTTTTCTTTTTGGTTGAACATGAGGAAACAAGCATTATTAAACAAGCAAAAAAACAAAGTTTATTTAATGAATTCCCTTTAAACATACGCTCTATTAACTCTTTTTTCTATTTATTATTTTATTTGAAAACAAACATCCATGCAAATATGCTTATAATTTTAAGATATTTGCATAAATATTCAATTAGAAGAGATTGAAAAAAAAATTTAAAAGCTTCCTAAAAAAACAATTTAGATTCGTTATTATAAATGACGAAAGTCTTGAGGAAAAAAGAATTGCTAAACTATCTGTGATAAAGTTTATTAGTTTAATTCTATTTTTTATTCTTTCTTTCTTTCTTTTTACTTTTTGTGTAATTGTATATTCACCTTTAAACCAATATATTCCTGGAAAATCTTCAGATACAGTCCAAAATGATCTTATAAAGCTATCCCTAAAAAGCGATTCGATACAAAGAGCTCTCTATGTTAGCTCAACATATCTTAAAAATTTTGAAGCAATAATTCGCGGAGATTCTTCTTTAATTAATTTCTCTCAAGACACAACAAAAATATTTTCAGAAAAAGAACTTTCGCTAAACACATCAAAAGAAGACTCTCTACTTAGAAAAAAAGTTGAAAGAGAGGATCTTGGGACAATTAACCAAAATCTAAAAAAAGAAAGGGCTTATTTTTTATTTTATTCTCCGCTTGATGGGATGATCAGCGACTCATTTAACTTGTCAAACAATCATTTTGGCGTAGATTTGGTTGCAAAAAAGGGGACAAAAATAAAAGCCATAAGTTCTGGAACAATAATTGTGAGTGACTGGAATCCAGAAACAGGATACGTTATTGGCATTCAGCATCAAAACAATTTTATTTCTTTTTACAAACATTGTTCGCGCTTATTGAAAAATACCGGCGATGTAGTTGAACTCGGTGAGCATATTGCAGTCATTGGCAATTCCGGAGAGCTTTCAACAGGCCCTCATTTACACCTTGAGTTATGGCAAAACGGCACTGCTCTTGATCCTGAAAATTATATTTCTTTCTAAAAAATGAAAAAAATAAAAGCCTATTTAAGTTTAGTTTTTGCCAAATATATTTTTAATAAAAATCAGGCCTGGAAAAAAAACCCATTAGATTTTCAAAAAAAAATAATGTCTGATTTGGTTCACAAGGCAAAAAAGACAAAATTTGGAATAGATCACTCTTTTAGTAACATAAAAAATTATTCTGATTTTAAAAAGCATGTTCCAATTAGAGATTATGAGGGGTTTAAAAAATATATTGATTTAATAAAATCTAATGAAAAGAATGTGCTTTGGCCTGGCAAACCAAAATATTTTTGCAAAACCTCTGGAACAACCTCTGGAACAAAATATATTCCTCTAACCAAAGAGTCTTTACAAAACCAGCTCGACACGGCAAGAGACGCTATTCTATCATATATTCATGAGACTAAAAACACCTCAATTTATAATGGAAAAATGATCTTTATTCAAGGGTCTCCTCAATTAGGCTCTACTGGAAGAACGCTAACAGGAAGGCTCTCTGGTATTGTTGCTCACCACATTCCATTTTATTTAAAAGGAAATAGGCTGCCATCATTTGAAAGCAATTGCATTGAAGATTGGGAGGAAAAAATTAATGCAATTGTTGAAGAAACTATTGATCAAGACATGAGTTTAATTAGCGGGATACCTCCTTGGGTTCAAATGTATTTTGAAAAGCTTATTCAAAAAAGCGGAAAATCCATAAGCTCGCTATTTCCAAATTTTAAATTGTTTATTTACGGTGGAGTAAATTATGAGCCATACAGGAACACCATGGAAAGATTAATTGGGGGTAGTGTAGACGGTTTAGAGTTATATCCCGCCTCTGAAGGGTTTATTGCGTATCAAGATTCACAAAAAGAAGAGGGGATGCTGCTGTGTGTGAATAATGGTATATTCTATGAGTTTATAAAAACTGAAGATTTTTTTAAAGAAAATCCTGTAAGGATAAATCTTGAAAATGTTGAAATAGGTGTAGATTATGTTATTATTTTAAATACAAACGCCGGTTTATGGGGCTACAATATTGGTGATACCATTAAGTTTGTTTCAAACAACCCCTATAGAATAATTGTTAGCGGAAGGCTAAAACATTTTACATCAGCGTTTGGAGAGCATGTTATAGCACAAGAGGTTGAATACAGTATTAATGAGTGTGTTAAAATACATGCGGCAGAAGTATCCGGTTTTCATCTTGCTCCAATGGTTAGCCCAACAATGGGCTTGCCAAGACACCAATGGTTTATTGAGTTTATGAAAGAACCAAAAGACCTGAGTGCTTTTGAAGAAACCCTTGATACTATTCTTCAAGATCAAAACACGTATTATAAAGATCTTATTACTGGCGGGATATTGTCTAGGCTCGAAATAATTAAGCTTAAAAGAAATGGCTTTAATGATTATATGAAAAGTATTGGTAAATTGGGCGGACAAAACAAAATCCCGCGCTTATCAAATGATAGAAAAATTGCAGAAAAATTAGAAAAACATAAATTATAGCATGAAAAAAGGAGTTGCGATACTAGGATCAACAGGCTCAATTGGGGTGCAAGCATTAGGCGTTATTAGCGAACAAGATGAGCTATTTAGAGTTGAAGTTTTAACTGCTAACGAAAACTCTGATCTGCTGATTAATCAGGCTAAAAAATATAAGCCCAATTCTGTTGTTATTGTTAATGAAAAAAAATACCAAAAAGTTTTCTCTGAGCTAAACCCGCTAAATATTAAAGTTTATGCTGGAAGTGAGTCGTTAAACCAAATTGTTGATTCTGATGAAATTGATATTGTTTTGACAGCATTGGTTGGCTACAGTGGACTATTACCCACAATAAACGCCATCAAAAACAGAAAAAAAATTGCATTAGCAAATAAAGAAACTTTAGTTGTTGCGGGAAGTTTAATTAAAAACTTAT
>JBJKXM010000035.1:0-8142 GCA_045561575.1 Flavobacteriales bacterium | reverse complement strand
TTTTAAGATTTTCTCTGCTTGCAATTCCACAGGCATTGTTGTGTTTTAAAATTGCAAATGTTGTTTCTTTAAATTCAGAAATTAGATTGACAGCAGCATCAATATCTAAAAGATTATTATATGATAATTCTTTGCCATTTAGCTGATCAAACATATCTTTTAGGTTTCCAAAATAGAATCCTTTTTGATGTGGATTTTCACCATATCTTAATTCTTTATAATCTTTTTTACTTTCTTTAAACACTATGTTATGTTCATCATTAAGATATTTGAAAATCATTGTGTCGTAGTGTGAAGAAATGTTAAAGGCTTCACTAGAATATGATTTTCTTAAATTTATTTGTGAGCAAGGACCATTTTTTTCTAAATGATTAATAAAGTCTTTATATTGGTTTTTATTTGATAATACTAGTACATCTTTAAAATTTTTGGCAGCAGCTCTAATAAGTGATATTCCTCCAATATCAATTTTTTCAATAATTTCTGAGTGTGATGAGTTGTTCTGTACTGTTTTTTCAAATGGATAAAGATCAACTATGACTAAGTCTATTGATGGAATTTGATATTTTTCAACTTCTTTTTTGTCATCACTATTATCACGTCTTGAAAGTATACCGCCAAATACTTTAGGATGTAAGGTTTTAACTCTTCCTCCTAAAATTGAGGGGTAAGATGTTAAATCTTCAATTTTCTCAACACTAATTCCTAATTTTTTTATAAAATTTTCTGTTCCTCCTGTTGAGAAAATGTTAACTCCTGAAGCATTTAACTTATAGACGATATTTTCTAAACCTTCTTTATCAAATACAGATATTAGAGCATTCTTAATATTGATCTTATTATTCATTGAATGTAAATTTCTATTGCAATTTTACCCATTTCATCTAGAAAAGTCAAAACATTTAGATTCAAATAAACTTATTGTTGATAAGTCGTATCTTTTGTTGAAATGATAGTTATATATTATAGTTTTTGATACTATTTATAAAGTTCAAAGCTTTATTTATACTAATGATATTGTGATGTTGTAAAACTAATTTATCTTTTATTTCTCTAAGTTTACATGTTTGCTGATTAGTGGTGAGAAAATTTAATATTTTTTTGAAATTATTCGATTCAAAATACTTCGAACTTTTATTTGATGTGAAATAACATTTTAACTGGTTATTCTTTATTACAAGTTTTTCAAAACCAATTTCTTTACCAGTCCATTTTAACCTAATAGCATCAAATAGCTCTTCAATATTTTTAGTGCTATTTCCAAATCTGTCAACTAATTCTTTCTTGAATTTTTTAAGTTCATTTTCATTATTTATTTTATTTAGCTGCTGATATAAATTTATTCTTTCCTCAACATTGGACACATAGTTTTCAGGAATTAATATTTCAATATCAGTATCAAGTTGACAGTCTTTAGTAATAAAAATTTCTTTTTCATCTTTAAATAAGTTTTTAAATTTTTCTTCTTTTAATTCTTCTATAGCTTCATCTAAAATTCTTTGATACATTTCAAAACCAATATCATTAATAAATCCACTTTGATCAGCGCCAAGTAAATCTCCAGCCCCTCTAATATCTAAATCTCTCATCGCAATTTTAAATCCACTTCCAATATTTGAAAACTGCTCTAAAGCATTAAGTCTTTTTCTAGAATCTTCTGAAATTTGATGAGTTGGCGGAGCAATTAGATAACAAAAAGCCTTTTTATTACTTCTTCCTACTCTTCCTCTCATTTGATGTAGGTCGCTTAATCCAAAATTTTGAGCACTATTAATTATAATAGTATTCGCGTTTGGAATATCTACACCATTTTCTATAATTGTTGTTGAAACTAAAACATCAAATTTACCTTCAATAAAATCATGCATAAGATGTTCTATTTTATTACCTTCCATTTGTCCATGTCCAGTTTTAATTTTTGCATTTGGGCACAATCTGCCTATAAAACTTGCAACCTCTTCAATATTTTCAATTTTATTATGAACAAAAAACACCTGTCCATTTCTTGAAATTTCATAATTAATTGCACTGCTAATTATCTCTTCATTTAACCCAATAATTTTTGTTTCTATACTTTGACGGTTTGGAGGAGGCGTATTTATTATTGAAAGATCTCGTGCTCCAAGAAGTGAGAATTGTAGTGTTCTTGGAATTGGTGTTGCTGTTAAAGTTAGTGTGTCAATATTAGTTTTAAAGGATTTTAATTTGTCTTTTATATTTACTCCGAATTTTTGTTCTTCATCTATGATTAAAAGCCCTAAATCTTTAAAATTAATATCTTTACCAACAATCCTATGTGTGCCAATAATAATATCGATTTCACCACTATCTATTTCCTTTATGATTTTGTTTTGTTCTTTTTTTGTTCTAAATCTATTTAAATAATCAATTTTACAAGGGAATTTTTTTAATCTTTTCGAAAATGTTTTGAAATGTTGTAGAGCTAGAATTGTTGTTGGTACTAAAACAGCTACTTGTTTATTATCTGCTACAGCTTTGAATGCCGCTCTTACAGCAATTTCAGTTTTCCCAAAACCAACATCACCACAAACAAGTCGATCCATTGGCGTTTCTTTTTCCATATCCTCTTTAATAGCATTTGTTGCTTTATTTTGGTCAACAGTATCTTCATACATAAAAGATGCTTCAAGTTCATGTTGCATATAGCTATCATTTGAAAAAGCAAAACCTTTATTCTTTTTTCTTTTAGCATATAGTTGAATTAAGTCAAATGCAATTTTTTTAATCTTACTTTTTGTTTTTTCTTTCGATTTAGACCAAGTTGGAGTTCCTAATTGATTTATTTTTGGAATTCTTCCTTCTTGACCGGAGTATTTGGTGATTTTATGTAATGAATGAATACTAATATATAATATGTCACCTCCTTTATAGCTTAATTTTATTACTTCTTGTTTCACATCATTATTTGATATTTTATGAAGCCCATTAAATTGACCTATACCATGATCGATATGAGTGACATAATCGCCTATTTTTAAATTTGTTAGTTGCTTTAGTGTAATGCTTTGTTTGTCGTTAAATTTAGTTTTTGATTTGAATTTATGATATCTGTTGAATATTTGGTGATCTGTAAAAATTTCAACTTGATTTAAAAAATCACAAAAGCCTTCGTGAATTGATAAATTAATGATTTTGACTTGAGAATTATCAAATTTTCCTTTGATAAGGCTATAAAATCTATCCTCTTGTTCTTTAGATGAGCATGAAATTATGTTTTTAATATTATTGGAAATATTAGTTTCTATTTTTTCAAAAAGCAAGTCAATGTTTTTGTTGAAAGTAGATTGTGGTTCGCAATTTGCAATAATTATTTTTTGGGTAGTGAAGTAAGGATTTTCAATTTCAACAGTTTTGAAATCTTTGAGGTCACTAATAAATTCATCTCCACCAATGTAGTATTCATTAATATTTAAAGATAAGTTTGTGTTGTTTGTGTGAAATTCTTCAATTGATTTTTCAAAGAAATCACTAATTTTTCCACTTGAATAATTTAAATCTTTTATCCAAACAACACTTTTTTTATCTAAATATTTTATTAAACTAGTTTTTTTATTTGTTGATTCTTTACTGTTTGTATTTGGAATAATTAGTATTTTGCTTTTACTTTCGATGGATAGTTGAGAATTAATATTAAAAGTCCTAATGCTTTCAATCTTTTCATCATCAAATTCAATTCGGTAAGGAAATTCATTTCCATAAGAAAAGATGTCCATAATACCACCTCTTATGGAATATTGGCCAGGATCTGTAACAAAGTCAACACATTCAAAATGCTCATCTAAGAGTTTGATTTCTAATTCTTCTTGACCACAAATTGAATTTGTATTTAATGATATTGTTTTCTTTTTTAATTCTAATTTGCTTATAACTTTTTCTGATAATGCCTCAGAGTACGTGATAATTATGTTCTGGTTGTTGGTATTTAACTTGTTTAAGACTTCAGCCCTTTGAAGAATATTTGAGTTGTCAGACTCATTAATTTGGTATGTTCTCCTGTATGTTGCTGGAAAGAAAAGGATTTCTTTATCTAGAATATTTTCTAAATCATTGCTAAAATACAATGCTTCTTCTTTGTCTCTAAAAACAAAAATGTGATTTCTTTTTGGTAGATTTAAAATTGCTGAAACGTATATGGAAAGTGAGGACCCAGTATTTCCCTTAAAGTAAATATTCTTTATTTCTGAATCTATACTATTTTGTAACTCCTTTAATAGATTTGATTTAAAAAAATTTTTTAAAAATAAATTTGAATTATCTTTTTGTCTAGATTTCTCTGATTTCATCTAGCATATTTATATACCAAGGGGTTTTTGTGTCAAATGGTTTTTCACCTTTTATTCTATGGAATTCAATACACGCTAGTTCGTTATTATTGTCTTCATCTAAACCAACCACACCACTTTGTTGATTTGTTGCGCTAACAACAGCTTGTTCGGCACATTTAAAAATAAGTTCAAGGTCTTTTTTGTTAGCTTTTGCAGATCTACTAAAATATCCGCTTTTTTGTATTAAAACTTTATTAGCATTTAGTTTGTCGGCAAATTCTTTTGCAAACCATTTTCCTGGATTTAATTCATCTAGACGTACATGTCCAAAAGCATCTTTTTCAATTGTTTCTCCAGATTTGATTTTTTCATCTATGATTGTTTTAACACCCGCCCCTTCACTTAAAAAGATGTTTACACAATCATATTTGTCCATAATTTTATTTAATCTTTCACATTCATTATTAAAATCTATTTCATTTTCTGGAATCAAAATAGAGTGAATATCCCATTTCTTTTTACAAATATTAATTTCATCTAAGAATGAAAATTTAGACAGTCTATTTCTATATTCAAGTGCTGTTGCCGCTGTTAACCAGCCACAATTTCTACCCATTACTTCATGTATAATAAGTTGCCTGTCACTAGTTGTATTTTCATTCACAATATTTTCAAAAAAAATAGCACCTTGCTCAGCAGCTGTCCATGCTCCTAATGTTTGAGCAATTGGAAATACATCGTTATCAATGGTTTTTGGAAGCCCTACTACAGTAAGTAAATAATTATTATTTTTAAGAAAAAAGGAAAGATCAGCTGCAGTGGTATTTGTATCATCTCCTCCAATAGTATGTAAAATAGTCACCTCATCTTTTACTAACTGTTCTGCAGCAATTTTTAGAGGATTTTCTCCTTCTTTAACATAACCTTTTTTAATACAATCTTCTTTGTTAGTTAATTTCACTCTGCTATTTCCAATTGGGCTACCTCCAAGTTCATAAAAGTTTTCAATTTTATTTTTAATTGTTCTTGGTATTTCGATTGAGTTTCCTAATAGCAAACCTTTGTAACCATTTAAATATCCAATAATTTCAGCATCTGGATATTTTTCAAAATAAATTTCAATTAATTTCCCAACAGATGCAGAGAGGCAAGGAGCTATGCCACCAGATGTAAGTAGTGCTATTTTCATAATATGCAAATATCTAATTTTTAAATCAATTATATCGTCTAACAATTATTAACTTTGTTTTGTTGTGATATAAATATTAATGAATAGAGTATTGAAATTTGGTGGAGCCTCAATTAGAGATTCCAGGGAAATTGAAAATGTTTTTTCAATTTTAAGCAGCTATAAAAATGGAAAAATTGTTATCATTTTTTCTGCAATAGCTAATGTAACTAACCTTTTAGAGGAATTAGTTGATTTGCACTTAATGAATGATTTGCGTAAACAACATAAGCTTGTAGAAATACATCAAATACATTTAAATATTGTAAAAGATTTGTTTGAAAAAAATCATTCTATTTACAATAAGCTAAATAATTTGATTGATGAATTACGTGTTATAATTGATAAAAAACCAGAATCAAGTTATTCTTTTATTTATGATCAAATTGTATCTTATGGTGAGTTGATGTCAACTAAAATTCTTAACGATTATTTAAATTTAAGAAAATTCAATTGCATTTTATTAGATGCTCGTGATCTTGTGAAAACGGATAGTAAGTATCAGAATGCAAAGATTGATTGGTCTTCTACTAAAAAAAACATCAAAAAAATTAAGCTCGATTCCCCAATAATTACTCAAGGATTTATTGGTAGTAATACTTTAAATCAAACAACAACTCTAGGAAGAGAGGGGTCTGATTTTACAGCGGCAATATTTGCAAATATTTTAAATGCAGACGAGGTGATAATATGGAAAGATGTAAATGGAGTTCTTAATGCCGACCCAAGATATTTTAATGATACTATTTTACTTTCTAATTTATCTTACTCTGAAGCAATTGAACTTGCTTTTTATGGTGCAAAAGTTATTCACCCAAGAACAATTCAGCCATTGCAAGAGAAAGACATTCCATTGTCAGTTCGATCATTTATAAATATTAATGAGCCAGGAACTGTAATTGCAGAAATAAAAAATAATAAGCCTATTACATCATATATTGTTAAGGAAAATCAAGTCTTGATTTCAATTTCTGATATTAATTTATCTTTTATTGTAGAAGAACATTTGAGCTGGATTTTTTCAGTTCTTTCAAAATACGATATAAGTGTAAATTTAATGCAAAATTCAGCGGTAAGTTTTTCTGTTTGTATTGATAACAAAAAAAATAAAGTATTAGATTTAGTTACAGAGCTATCAACTAAGTTTAAAGTTTACTACAATAATAAAGTTAAATTATTTACTATAAGACATTATAGTGAAGATTCAACAAATAAAGTTATTAATGGAAAAAGTGTTTTATTAGAACAAAAAAGCAGGAACACAGTGCAATATGTTGTGTCCTAATTTAATATATTTGTCCACTCTTTTTAAATCATGAATAATTATCATAAATTTCATATTCCTGTCATGGGTACTGCATTTACTGCAGAAACACCGCTTCGAGTTGCTCAATATGGGATAAGCTCCGTTGTTTCAATTGTTGATGATGTTTTACTCGAAAGGTTAAGGAAAGTATATTGTGAAAAAAATGGGTATGAGTATAATGAGATCACAAATGATAACATAGATCATAGAGCAAAAAGAATAACATCATATCTAAACCTAATTCATAAGCTTACTAACAAAAAATTTCAAGAGTTCACAAATTCAACAAATGAAAAGCTTGAAGATATAAAAAAATATTTTTCTTTATTACCTAATTCATCTGATATAAAAAAAGAGTTTTATAAAATTATTGAGGACTCTTTTAGTGTTGAGGATTTGCAAAAATGGTTATGTGAAAATTTGTCTTTTGGTAGTATTGATGTTAATATTATGACAAAAGTTGATAAAACTAATTTTCATAAAAACACAGAGTTACCAGTTGAATATAATGACGCTCATGCAGCATTGCGAGGTTATGCAAAAAGTGATTTAGAATCATCAATAATTTTTTCTGCAGGAATGAATCCAAGGTTGTATGGATATATTGCAGATTTTCCCGATTTCTATCCTGATTTAAATGGTAATATCAAAAAGAAAATTGTTCTTAAAGTAAGTGATTACAGGTCTGCTATAATTCAGGGTAAGTTTTTAGCAAAAAAAGGATTGTGGGTTTCGGAATATAGAATTGAATCTGGGTTAAATTGTGGTGGGCATGCATTTGCAACTGATGGTTTACTTATGGGGCCAATTTTGAGTGAGTTTAGAAAAAATAGAGAAGATTTAATTGAAGAAACTTATGAAACTTTAATTGCTGCCCTTTCTAAACTAAATAAAATTATTCCTAAAAAGAAACTAAATATTAAAGTTACAGCTCAAGGAGGTGTAGGGACTTCTGCTGAACAAGAATTTCTTATTGATCATTATAATTTAGATTCTGTTGGTTGGGGAACACCTTTTTTATTAGTCCCAGAGGTAACGACAGTAGATGATGATACTAGAAAAAAATTACTTGCCGCAAAAGAAAACGATCTGTATTTGAGCAAGGTTTCTCCTCTTGGCGTACCATTTAATAATCTGAAAAATAATTCAAAGGATATTGAAAGAGATGATAAAATCTTAAATGGAAAACCTGGTAGTTCTTGCCCAAGAAGATTTTTGGCTTTAAGTCAGCAATATGATAAACAAGGAATTTGCTCAGCATCTAGAAAATTTCAAAAAATTAAAATAAAGGAGTCTAATAATGATTCTAATATATCACTAGA
>JBJKXM010000034.1:0-8333 GCA_045561575.1 Flavobacteriales bacterium | reverse complement strand
CTCTATATCTTAAACCATATTTTAAATCAACAGTGAATGACTTATTGATTTTCTTTTTAAGATTTAACGTATTCCAAATTTGGAAATCATTTTCTTGAGCTAGCGATGAAAAACTAAAAAAAATTAAAAAAAATAAACTAGTTCTTATCGTTTTCATAATAGAAAATACGAAGATATGCGATATCCTTTAAAAAATCTACTCTTCTAATCTCAACTCTTACCACATCAATTCCAGTTCTTTCTTTTAAGTCTAAAAGCAATTCATCCCTTTTATCTGGACCTATTAAATCAATTTTTTCGTAAATAATATTTTTTCTTGTTTCATGCCTTAAAAGCCATATCTTCTCTAGTCCATATGTCACTGCTACAATCAAAAAATTAGCAAAAAGTAATTCAGAATAACTAATCTTTTTATTTGCCAAAGCATTTACAACAGAAACTCCGATTACTAAAAATAAATAAGTCATTTCTTTAATAGGTATCGGATCTGTCCTGTACCTTATTATACCAAAAATAGCAAACAGGCCTAAAGCAAATGCTAATTCAATTTTTACACTATCAAGTAAAATACAAAGTAAAAATACTGTTAAACTTATTAGTAGATATGTGAAAAGATAATCCTTATTTTTTGTTATTGGGTAATAAATGTACCTGACAATTATTAAAATTATTGAAAGGTTAAAAGCTGTTTTTACAAGTAATTTGAAAAAATCTTTTGAATCAAAAAGCGGAGTTCCTAAAAACTCTAAAGCATCTAGCATAATTAGAAGTAATGACATTTATTCGTTTATTATTTTATTAATAAAAATTTGTTTTTCTTTAAATCTATTTTTTTTTAATGAATGATCAATCTGCATAGCTGTAAAGCAATACTTACTCAATCGCATAGGGTAAATCTCTAAGTCTTTTGCAATTCTAATAAAATCTGATGATCTACTCATTCTTTCTTGTTTAACCTCAGCAATAATTACTTTACTAAGATCACCATTAGCAATTCCGTCACTATAGTTTAGATTTACATCTATTGTTAATCTTTCCTTTAGTTTTTTATGAACTAAAGTAACTCTATTAAAATTTATCCATTGTTTAGACGATACTTGCAATGAATATCCCATAATATCTGTAACATAACGCAGATGGTCATTTGATAAGGTATTTGGGATCTTATTAACTTTCATTCTTTTTTTAATAGTTTTTCCTTTGTTATTTTTACATTTTACCTCTAAAAATATCAGATCAGAATCTACATATTCCCTAAATCTAATTTTGTGTCTATTAACTCTTCTATTGTGATGATCGTTGTAAAACTTTCTATCATCAGTATCAAAATACAAGGATTTATAAGAATGAAGTCTTTTACCATTAATTTCTAAAACATCATAAAAAGGAACTAACTTTTCTAATAAAATTGGTAATTTTCTAACACTAAAGGTAAATTTAGTATCTGATCTGTTCATCAACTTTACTTCGTCCATATTTTTTAAGTAAATAGGAGAAAATTGAGTAGTATTATTTACAAGTGAATTAATCATTTATAACAAAATCAGTTAATGTAAATGTTGAATTATTAGCATCAATTTTTACATGCTTAAAAATAGGATAGTCATAATTAATATTTAAAGCATTAGTACTATCTGCATAAACAAATAAAGTGTAATCTCCTTTTCTTAAATTTTCAAACCTATATTGACCATTCCAATTTGTTTCAACATTATCATCATAAAATCCATCCTCATCATCAGAATAAATTATATAAACATCTTTTTTGGAATCTAACTGATAATAAATAGTGTCATTTTGCTGAGTTAATACATTATAATATGTAGATAATTTATATACAGAACCTTCTATTGTTGAGGTACCTCCTTCACCAGCTTGCTTTTCACATGATGAAACAAAAAAAATAACCAGAAAGAATAATGTAAATCTTGACATATGAATGAAATTAACAATTACTTCACAAATATAACATATTAAAAAAACTGTATTGTAAGTAGTTACAACAGAACTAATTTGATAGTTTTTTCTTGGCTTTGTCCCAATAATTGTTCATCTCTTCAAATGATAAATCTGACAAATCTTTTTCATCTTTTTTAATCATTTTCTCAAGAAGCTGAAACCGTTTAATAAATCGTTTATTTGTTTTTTCAAGAGCATCTTCAGGGTTTATATTGATAAATCTAGAATAGTTTATTAAAGCAAATAATAAATCTCCAAATTCATCTTCAATTTTATTCGATTTTACTTCTTCTTCATACCTAAACTCCTTCATTTCTTCTAAAACTTTCTCCCAAACCTGTTGTTTATTTTCCCAATCAAATCCTATTCCTCTAACTTTCTCTTGAATTCTATATGCTTTAACAACAGCTGGTAGTGATTTTGGCACACCTTCTAAAACAGATTTTTTTCCTTCTTTTAATTTAAGTTTCTCCCAATTTTCTTTAACCTCTTTTTCATCTTTAACCTTTACATCACCATAAATGTGAGGATGTCTATGAACCAATTTATCAGAAATTGTATTTAATACATCAGCAATATCAAACTTATTTTCCTCAGAGGCAATTCTTGAGTAAAAAACAATATGTAATAATAAATCACCGAGTTCTTTTTTAATTTCTTCAAAGTCTTTATCTAAAATTGCGTCTGAAAGTTCATATACCTCTTCAATTGTTAAATATCTTAAAGAACTAATTGTCTGTTTTTTATCCCACGGACACTCTACTCTTAACCTGTCCATGATTTCAACTAATCTAATAAATGCATCTGCTTTTTGTTTCATATCACTCATAATGCAACAAACTTATAAATTTTAATATCTATGATCATTGGTAATCTGATAAAGTTCATAGAAATTTTATGTAATTTTGCAATATGAAAATCTTTTTGATTACAATTTTAATGCTTGCTTTTGTTTTTATTGGTATTGGTATTAAAATAATTCTTAAAAAAGATGGGGAATTCGCTGGCACATGTGCAAGCCAAAGTCCATTTTTAAATCAAGAAGGGG
The DNA here is from genome assembly GCA_045561575.1 of Flavobacteriales bacterium. Taxonomy (GTDB): domain Bacteria; phylum Bacteroidota; class Bacteroidia; order Flavobacteriales; family BACL11. The sequence continues at coordinate 5,326 of JBJKXM010000034.1, read as the reverse complement.
AAACATGTGGTTTTTGTGGAAAAACTGCTGATGAAATGTGTCCTAACGAATCTTAATCGACTATTCTTTTTTCAAAATTATCAGTTATAAAGCTTTCAAGCTCACCTTCCATATTACCATAAACAAAATAAGCTTCTAAATCTTGTTTTTTTGATATAAAATCTTTTGATTTTTTTAAGCCCATAACCATAAAAGCAGTTGCATAAGCATCAGCATCCATACAGTTATCATGTATAACAGTTACACTTAACAATCTATTTTTTGCTGGAAAGCCTGTTTTAGGATTGATGATATGAGAATACTTTATACCATCATCAATGAAAAACTTTCTATAATTTCCTGAGGTTGCTAAAGATTTATTATTTAATTCTAAAATAAATTGAAATCTATCTTTCGGATCAATCTTTTCATTTGGTTTATCTACTCCTATTGTCCATAATTTATTGCTAGGATTTTTTCCTTTTGATCTAAGTTCACCTCCAATTTCAACTAAGTAATTATTTATTCCCTTCGATTCTAACATTTTAGCAACTAAATCAACAGTATATCCTTGAGCTATTGAATTAAAATCTAAAAGCATTTTATTTGGTTTTATTATTGAGTCATTTTTCAAGTTAACTTTATCAAAACCAATAATATTTAATAGTTGGCTAACTTTAATTGAATCCATTTTTTCTTTTTGGGAAAAGCCAAAACCCCATGCATTCACAAGTGGAGCGACAGAACAATCAAAAAAACCATTAGTTTCTAAATATATCTCTTTTGATTTTAGAAAAACTTCCTTGATTAAAGAATCTACAATAAATTCTTTGTTGTAATTAATATTTGACAACAATGAGTTTTTACTGTAAGTGGATAAACTATTATCAACTAATAACAATAAACTGTCAATGTCAGAATGTAAATCATCGCCTGACTGATTAATATATTTTATATAGTAAAATGTTCCTTGAGTTTCTCCTGAATTAGTAACAAGCTTTTCATCATTTATTTCATTACATGAAATAAATGATACAAAAAGACATGAGAAATAAAAAAACTTACTAAGATTCATAAAAAAATAAGAGATTAACGAATAAGAAAGATTTTGCCTGTTTTTCGGTGTTTCCAACCCTCAAAATCCTGAAAATAAATTTCATAAACATAAGTTCCTAGTGGTAATTTATTACCTGTTTTATAATGCATTCCATCCCATCCATTAGCATTACTCATACATTTTAAATCCAAAATATTATCTGTTGAGTAAACTAAATCATAATTTCTACTGAAAATGTTAAAAATAAATGTCTCTTCAATAATACCATTATATAAAATACAGAAATAATCGTTTATATCATTATTATCTGGAGTAAAACTATTAGGAAGATAAATCCAAAATTCGTCTTCAATCCAAATTTGTTTAAAAGTAGTATCTCGACATCCATTATTATCAACTACAATTAACTCAACTTGGACAATTCCAGAAGAATCATTGTAAGTGTGAATTGGATTGATAGAATTACTATAATTCTTATCTCCAAAATCCCAGTTCCATGAAATAATATCTCCATTTGAATCATCTTCAAATCTTACAGTAGTATATAATGTACTTAAAGTATCCTCTGAAGTTGAGAAATTAGCATTAGGGGGATCAGAGATTGTAACATATGCAGATCCTGAAATCGTCCCTGATGAATTAGCATCATTAAATGATGTTAAAGTATATAAACCTTCATCCTTTGTATAAATAATGTATGGATTATCAAATGTTGTTATCGATGATTGATTAACACCATTATAGTTATAAGTAAAAGTGTACGGGGGTGTACCTCCATTAAAATAAACCTTTACTTCAGCATTTACATCTGTATTAGAACATATTGTATCACCACCGGCTATAAAAGATGTTAATGGAGGTTTTTCTTTTGTTTTTAAAACACATGAATCACCATCTATAGCTGTAAATGTGGTAGATATTGCATTTAAAGTAACTGTATTTGTATTTACATGCCAATAATCAAAAAGCCAATTAGGATCAATCTGGGCAGATATATTTATAACATCACCTGAGATGTATTCCTTTTCAACTGGTAAATTTTGAACTTGGCCATCAACACTAACTATTGCAGATCCAACATTATTAATATCAAAAATAATCTTAACACCTAACTTTCTTTCTATTATGGAATCTACAAATAGAGTATCACAACCATCAATTAAATAAGATGATTGAATAAAAATTCCTGTATCTAGAGGATTATAAACAACATCACTATAATATATCGTATCAGTAGAATTATTATAAGAAAAACTGCCTGTTGTCATACTCATTTTCCAAACAAAAATATCTTTTTTTCTATTAGTTGCATCAAGTACAGTACCATCAAAATCAGCAACATCTTCATAAAACCCTACTGCATAAACATTACCAAAACCATCTGGACAAATAGCATTTGCCCTATCATCATCATCTGTATTAGAACCAGCTAATTTACCCCAAACCCAGTCTCCTGTATTTGTTGAACCATCCAATTGAGCGATCCATGTAGACATTGTTGTGTCTCCAGGAATTTGAGAAGTAACAGTTAAATTATCATTAAGTTTCAATGAATCTCCAGCTGTCCCACAAAGAAAAACCTGTTTATTTTTATCAACTGTCATTTGGTAAGGTTTATCAGTAGATGAGCTTCTTAATCTTTTAGCCCATTTCCATTGACCTTGATTATTCATTTTAGCAACAAAAACATCTCTTTTTTGTTTATGACTTAATGTATCAGAACCATTTGATGCATTTCCGCCTGGAAATAACATAGGATTACGATATTCTCCTGTAATATAGATATCATCACATACGTCTATTGCAACAGAATTTATTCTATCAGTTTTATTACTACCTATTCCTTCTGCCCATAACCAATTTCCTTCTTTATCCATTTTAAAAATAAATCCGTCCCACTCACCATTTGAAGTTAAAGTAAAAGGACCATAATTTGCTACTTGATTTACTCCTCTATTTTGAAAACCACCAACAACATAGATATTTGAAAATTGATCTATTGCTAATCTATTATCTCTTGAGCCTCTTTGATCTTTAATTCCATCAAATTTATCTACCCATAGCCAATTACCACTTGAATCTAACTTTCCAATATATCCCATAGGTTGACAATCATTACCCCATTCTGGATTTGTTATTGTATAACTATCAAAATCAGCATCATAGCCTGAGAAAAATCCAGTTACATATATAAAACCATCAGCATCAACAACAACATCATAAGAATGATCATCAGCATCATATATTGGCCATGAACATCCTCCAGAAGTGTTATCTCCTCCAAAACCAATAACCCACTGAGGATTTCCGTCGGTATCAATTTTTGCAAGTAGAGAATTATCATGTGCATTTCTTTGAGCACCAGGTACATCAATAGTTGTAGGCGCTCCTCTTACCCCTAAATAATAGGAGGACCAAAAAGTACCTGTAATAAATACATCACCACCAGCAGTAACATGCATTCCTAATGCCCTATCATCACAACACCCACCAGATTGATTTCCTCCAGGAATAGCCCAAAGCACATTTCCATTAGAATCTAGTTTGGCAACAAAATTTTCCTTGTTTGTTCCACCAGAATTTTGATTTGTTAAATTAATTTGATCAAAATCTGCAGAAGTATTATAATATCCACTTATATAGATAAAACCCAAAGAATCAACTCCAATACTAATACCCTTATCGGATTCAGTTCCTCCAAATGATTTTACCCAATCTGTTGTTTGCGCAGAAATGATAAAAGGCAATAACAAGAAAAATATAATTTTTTTCATCATTAATGTATCACATTTATTATTCCACTTTTAGTAAATAATTTGTCATCTTCCCCAATAATTTCAATGTGATACAAATACTTATCTTGTTCTACTTTATTTCCATTAAAATATCCATCCCAATGTTTTTCAATATTATTACTTTCAAATAATAAATCACCCCAACGATCAAAGATTTTCATTGAATACTCTTTAATATTTTCTCCGTAAACTATAAAAACTTCATTGTGCCAGTCTGCATTTGGAGTGAAAGTGTTTGGAACATATAATTCTGTTCTAGGAACCTCATTTACTATTACAATATTAGAATAATCATAACAACCATTTTGATCTTCGACATAAACGTAATATTGACCAGCTTGATAAACTGACAATATGGTATTAGTACTTATTGAGTCATTGTTATCATTGAACCATTGGTATGATGTGTAATTTTCAGATAGTTCTAAAAATAATGTATCACCAATGTAAAGTGTATATTCTTGAGGAGATAAAATAGCTTCTGGCATTTGGTTTAATTGAACTATTGCTTGACCAGAAAAGTTAGATATACAATCATTTAAATCTTGTACATTTAAAATTTGATATGTTCCAGGGCTTGTAGTTACAAAACTATAACTGGGTGTTTGAATATTTGATTGAATAAAAGTATCTGTTTGATTGTAATACTGTAAATCCCATGGCAATAAGCCATCATAGGCAAAATTGATTTCTGCAACTGTACCATCAGCACATATTGAACCTCCACCAGAAAGAACGGTATTTGGTGGTTGATCTTCAAAAATTGTAATTGAATCTTCACCATAACATCCGGTTAAATCATCAGTTACTAAAACGCTATAAAAACCCCCTCCAGTATTTAAAGTATTAGAAGTGGAATTGGTGTTCCAAAGATAGCTATAAGTACCAGATCCTCCAGAAATTGATGGATTTAAAACAGCTGTAGAGTTACAATCAATTGTTTGATCACTTCCTAGAGTAACTGTAGGTGCTGGTTGAGATATTACAGTTAAAGTGTCTGAAATTACTGGACAACCAAAAGAAGTTGCTGTTACCCAATATGTACCATTTCCTACAGTAACATTATTATTTGTACTAAAAATATTTCCACTTAAATCATACCACTCGTAAGTTGCACCTACTCCACCATTTGCTGTTAGGGTAACAGACGAATTACATGGTATCTCTAATAAAGTTGAGTCAAGTCCTAAATCATCAACTACTTCAAGAACAGGAGAAGAAAAACTACCTTCTTGAAGCCATACAAAAGAACTCAAACCTTGATCAGATCCATCTGCAATTGCTAAACGAATATGGTATGTTTCTCCACACTGTACAATAGCATTTGCTGTTAAAACTGTAGTATATCCATCTGCAAAAGCTATTGTATCTAACCCACCTGAATTATCCACAAAATATTGAGAATTAATTGGGGTAACACTATTAACAGATGAAATTGTAATAGGAAGTGGTGGATTTGATCCAGGAACAATAGCTAAATTAATTGATCCATTTG
>JBJKXM010000033.1:0-8340 GCA_045561575.1 Flavobacteriales bacterium | reverse complement strand
GAAGAGTTATAGAACCTTTTCTTAGATAAGCTTTTCCATCTATACCCTCAGATGACAATACATAATAATATACTCCTTCAGCAAGATCTCTTCCATCATAATCTCTTCCATCCCACTGATAATTTGGCATATCCCATGAGTATACCATTTGACCCCATCTGTTGAAAATTTCAACAGAAATATTCTTCATTGCATACTCTTCAAAATCAAAGTAATCATTTACATTATCACCATTTGGAGTAAAGACATTATTTACTTCTGGAATTCCTTGTACATCAATTCTAAATCCAACAGAATCTAAACAACCCGTTACTTCATTTTCTAAAGTAACATAAATGTAGTTTAATCCTACATTTTCAAAAAGAATATCAAAATTTGATGAGCCATCCGGATAGTTACTCGTACTATTATCAGCAAAAGTCCAAACAAAATTATATGGATCAGAAGAAACTGTGTTATCTGTGAAAAGAACGTTAAATGGTGCAGCAACTGGACCTGTATAATTTGAAGTAACATCAGCTACAAAATTAACTGGCTGTGTTAATATACCTGTAGATTCACTAACTACACATCCATTGGCATCAGTAACTGTTACAGTATAATCGTTTCCAGCAGAAAGATTTTCTATATAGAAATTAGTTGAGATACTACTTCCTCCGGTTGACCAATTATATATATAACCAGATGTTGCAGGTACTCCGCCAATAGGATTTGATTCTGCCCATCCATCACTATAATCATAACAACTAATATCAAAAGGAGCAATATCACCACTCTTAGAAACAGAAGCTACCAATACATCTGGCTCAGTAATAGTGATTGTTTCTTGTTCAGAACAACCATTATCATCAGAAACGGTTACTGTATATGTACCAGCAGATAAATTATTTGCAGTTGCTCCATTACCTCCACTAGGGCTCCAGCTATATGAAATTATATTAGTTCCTCCACCTGCTACTACAGTTGCAGATCCATCACTTTCGCCATTACAACTTACATCATATGGACCAAAAAATAAATTATCAGGTTCAATTGATGAGATAATTGGATCTGGATCAACAAAAACTGCTATATCTTGAAGAGTACAACCATTTTGATCTGTAATTGTAAATGTAACTGATCCAGCAGGGAAACCTCCAGCAATCGAAGGAGAATAAGTAAATCCTCCTGCACCTCCTTGAGTATTTACAGAGATTGTACCATTTAGTCCAGCACATAATGGTTGAGAAATTATAAAATTATTAGTTATTACATCAGGTTCTCCAATAACAAAATCTTCAGTTATTGTACAACCTAGCGAGTCATAAATATTAACAGTATATGTTCCCGGTTGTAAACTATTAACTAGTAAACTATTTGATCCATTCGGTAAAGATGTTGTAGTATCCCAAATAACAATATAAGGAGAAACCCCTCCATTAATTTGTAAATCAATTTCACCATCTGTATCACCATAACAACTTACATCTTGAGGAACAGTTAAATTTGTTTGTATTTCTTGAGGACTTGAAATTACAACAGGTTCTGCAACATCACATCCAGAGTATACAAGGCCTGAACTTGCACTGTCAGAGTAATGCGCTACAACCCAATAGTTTCCAGGATATAAATTATTAAAACTTGGACCATTTGCAACAACAACACCTGATGGTGAGTCACCATTAGGAAATCCTGCAGGGGGACCTGCAATATTTGTTTCCCAAGTATATGTAAATCCAGATACAAGACCACCTACAACATGTGCTTGACCATCATTAGAGTTAAAACATGTAGCCGGGTCCGTAGTAACTGATTGTATTGAAACAACTACTCCAGAATCTACAACTTCTTGCCATCTTCCTCCCCAAACTACTGTTCCTTCACAATTATTTGCATCAGTAATATATATTGAATGTTGTCCGGTACATAAATCTCTTATAATTGAATCCTGAATAATTTGTAAGGTATTTGATAATGGAAAGACTCCTAATTCATCAACATCATAATAATATGGCCACGTACCTCCTTCAATGTCAACCCAAATTTCTCCATCACATGCTCCAAAGCATGTAGCTTCACCGACATTATATGTAGTATACTCTAATTGCTCAGGCTCTTCTACCTCAGCATTAACAGTAATGGCACAACCATTACTGTCTTCTATTACCACTGCATAACTACCTGCGTAAAGTGAACTAATACTTGCAAGATTAGATGTGTAATTTCCTGGACCAGTCCATAAATAAGTATAAGGAAGTGATCCTCCAACTACATTATTAATATCAATTGCTCCATCATAAATTCCAAAACAACTAACATCGTTAACTATAACATCAACTGAATCTGTTGTCATACTAGAAGTTATTGAATCTAAATCAAAAGAAACAGTTGCTATACAATTTCTATCATCCATTACAAGAACTGTATAATTATCAGCAATTAAATTAGTAGCGCATGAAGTGGTTTGTCCTAAAACATCATTCCATACATAATTATAATTTGGTGTTCCACCTTCAGCAACTACACAAAGCTGTCCAGAATTAGTACCGGCACAATAAGAATAAACTGTTAAACTATCAATAATATCAACAGTTAGTAAATCTGGTTCAGTAATAACAACAGTATCAGAGGCAGTACAACCCTCTTGGTCAGTTACATAAATCGTGTGTACTCCAGGCGTCAGATTATTTGCATTTTGTCCTGCTTGTCCATTAATACTATCCCAAACAAAAGTATATCCAGGAGTACCTCCTGTAGCAGATCCAAAAGCAGTACCATCATTAAAACCAAAACATTGAACAGGTTGAGTCATTATTGCTTGTGCAAATAATTCATCTGGTTGGCTAATATTAAAATTAAAAGTTTTTCTACATCCAAGTGCATCTTCAACAATTACATCGTGTCCACCATAGCATAAATTTTCTGCAGTATCAGGCATATTAATTGAGATTTGACCAATGTCCCAGAAATATGTATGAGGAAGAACTCCTCCAGTTGTTGAGAGAGATGCAATACCATCACATCCTCCAAAGCATGAAACATTTTCAATTATTGTCAAATTATCAGAAATCTCATCATATAAATTAATAATCTCTAAACTATCTCTCTTTATACATCCATTATCATCAATAATGGTAACAGCTTGCCAACCAGCCCAAAGTGTTCCTATAATATTGGTAGTATCTGTATTTGCATCCCATATGTATGTATATGGAAATTGACCACCAATAGCAGCTGCTATTGCTTTTCCTGTAGAATCTCCGAAACACTCAACATTTGATAGTAAATTAACAGATACTGATAATGTATCTTGAGGTTGAGTAATTGTTATTTGCTGGAAAACAGCACAGTCATAAATTCCATATAAACCATCAGGAATTGAATCATACACATAAAAATCATAGGTTCCAGCAGGTAGATTTTCGATTAATATTGTATCCAATTGTCCTGTCTCAGAATAAATAGTATCAGTATTTGATAATAGAAATGCAAAATTACTTACAAATCCTCCTGAAACTTCAGCATATATAGAGCCGGTGCTATCATTTCTACAATTTACATTCTGGTGAGATAATGAATCTATTTGCATAGGGGCAGGAGATTCAAGAACTACTAAATATCGATCAAACACACATCCATTTCTATCAGTTATAGTAGCTGTAAAATTACCAGCAGGTAAATTATCAACTGTAGAAATACCCCCATTTAAAATTGAATCTGTAACGCCCCAAACTGTTCCTCCAGCATCTGTCCATGTTACAGAGTAAGGAGCTTTTCCTCCTGTTGGAGAAACAAATGCAGTAGCTGAACTATCTCCAAAACAAGTAAATGCAGTATCAGTATATGGACATAATATTTTATATATCTCAAAATTTAATTGTCCTGCATTTTCAAAATAAGAACTATCTAAATCGTCATAAGTAAATGTTTGCTCCGTTCCATCACCAGCAAAAAAGTAAGAATATTCATGAGAACTATTATATGAATATGGTGAAGGCTGAGCAGCTGGCGAATTATGTGGTGGTGAAGTATAAGCTTGATTTAAGGCCAGTCCGGACCATCCCCAATCTGAAGGGACAATCTGCTGAGGAATTGGCTGATTATATTTATAAGAGGCATCCTTAAATGGACCTCCGTTCCACGTATCTTGATAAGTTCCACTTACAACTAGTTTATAAGTTAGTCCAGCATTCATTACCATTGGCGTTGTATAAGTAAATGGAGCAGTCATATCCATAGTGAATGCATCAACTAAAATAGCTACATCTTGTGTATCAACTCCACATGCCCAAAGAGAATCATTAGAGTTTACACGAACTGAAACATTATCAGATTCACAATTCAATGAGTCTCTTATAAATGCGGTATAGGTTCCAGCAGGAACATCCAACACTGTATCGCTTACAAGAACAGAATCTAGAAAAATATTATATGCTCCAAATCCAAAAGATGAATCAATATCAAAAATAATGCTAGCAGATGGATCACCATAACATAATACATCAGTTGCAATAATCGTATCAAACTCTAAAATATTTCTATCCCACTCAACATGTACAAGATTTTGCTTAAAACAAGTTGGAGTAGTAGCAATTGTTCTTAAAACATAATCAATTCCGTTAGGATAATCGGGATATACACCATTTTCATTAGTTGTGCTTACAACAGATGGTGGTTGTCCTGGAGCGAATGCTGTCCATGAGAATGAATATTGTGGAGCATTAGTTTCGACTCTATAAATCTTAAAAGTCATACAAGGAAGACCAAGCCCACCACACTGATATCCTGGAAGAGTCATAGAGAATGTATGTACACCGTGTGTAAGAGGATATATATATTTATGTATTGGAGAATACACATCCGGAGTTGGTCTTGGTGCTGGACTTCCATCAAGTTCCCAGTGACTTGGGAAAATTGGTTGTGGTGAAGTAAACCCTGGATCAAAATGATATGCTGCATCATAAGGACTTCCAAGAATATCTTCATAGCTTCCTGTAACCTCTAAAAACCAAGTGTATCCAAATGCTAATGTATCTGCAAATCCAGAAGGCACTCCAAAATCTAATATGTTTGTTGACCAAAGAATTGTATCATTTGTAAGTGGTCCACCACTTGCAAGAGCAATTAATGTATCGCTAGTACCACAAGGAATAATATGCTCTTCTGAAATATCAATTGGTAATGGAGGAACTGGGAATGTACCATTTCCTATTCCTTGAGTTGTAATTTCAACAGTTATAGAATCTGGCTCCATAATAGTAAATAACATACTTCCGTCCCCACCACTTATAGGAGCAAGTGCTGGATTTCCATAATAATCATAGGCATATAATCTAACAGTTCCATCAAAATTACCATCTAAATCTCCAGCTATTGAATTACAATTTCCTGCTGCGTTTCCACGAACACCCAAATTCTTAAATGTAGCAACACCAGAGGGATTGTAAAAAAGTGTACCAACAGAATCAACTTTTAATGTATCTGGTTGACCTAAAATACCAGCGGTGAAACCTTCTAACCAATAAAACACAAAAGGACCAATAGATTCACATCCTGTATTGTATCCTGCGTTGTGTCCATTCATTTTTACTTCAATGGAAGCATCACAGGCATCATAGCATGAGGTATAAATTGTATCATTTGTAGATAGTGAATCTATCCAGAAATCTTGTCCAGTATTTGCAGGCTCTAAAAACACATTAAAACTTCTTGTACATGAAGTTGATGCTTGATCTGAAATAAATATATTATAGTTTCCACCTCCTTGTGCTAATGGATTACTATATCCTAGTGAATCCATTACAATACCTCCAAAAAAGTTAGTTGATTGTGATAATGGAACTGGAAATCCTAATGAGTCAAAAAATATTGTAGTAAATGGCCCTATTCCACCTGTTATTGAGTCAATAGTTATTACACCATTTTCTTCACAAGGAGATGTTGGAGGAGTAATTGTGAATGCAATATCTAATTGCTCAGGCTCAAATAATAAAATAGTATCTGGATTACATACATCTCCATATGCTTGATCAAAAACTTCAAGATAATAAAGTCCACTAAATAAGTTAGTAAATTGTTGAGTAAGTGCCGGAGAATTAAAAGTAGTAACAATATTTCCATTTACAGCATTATATAATGTGTATGTATATGGTCCCCCACTTTGTCCTGTACCACTTGTATCAATATTTGCTTGCAATGTCCCTACTCCGTTGTTACAAAAAATAGTGTCAGTTATAGATAAAGTTACAGAACAAGGATAATAAGTTATTTCATAACAATCATAATAAGTACAACCATTTGCATCAACAATTGTTAAGCAATAAGTATCAGCAGATAAATTAAACTTTGTAAAAATTCCATTAAAATTGGTACTTGTATCAGTAACACCAGTTGAAGTTACTTCCCATATATAAGTAAATGGAGCTAATCCAGAATCAACAGATAAAAATAAAGACCCATCTGTAACTCCAGGGCCAGTTAATTGACCAACATTAGCCGTAACCATCACTGGATTTAAATTGTAGGTTACAAAATCTGTAATCAAACACCCTGTATTAGTTTCTAAAATAGTAACACTGTATGAACCGCTACTAACATTATTATTAAATGTTATACTATCGTTAGTTGTAATTTGAGTCTCAAGAAGATTTGGTCCCGAATACAGAGAAAACTCATAATTAAAGGGGCCAGGACCAACCATATTAATTTCAGCTGAAACAGGCACAACTGAATCACAAGCATCATAAGCATTTGATGTAATTTGTCCATCACATACATCTTGAATTAAAACTGAATCTTCAGCAAAACAACCATCTCCTGAAGTAACAGTGAAATAATACATCCCCGTATTTAGTCCAGATAGTGTTGGGTTAGCAGGCCACCCATTTTGAGTTAAACAATTTGGATTTCCTGGAGATATCAAGCATAAAGAATAAATCCCATCACCTCCAGTTGCATTTACTGTAATGGTTCCTAAAGGGAATGAATTTAAAATATTAGTTGAGGTAACATTTAGATCTAATGTATCGGTTGAAACCGTGAAAGTTGTATCACCAACTGCTCCATTATCATAATTTAGAGAAGTAATTCGCCAATTACCAATAGGTTGTGTTGGTAAAGCTACAGGTATTGAATTATTAAGAACAGTTGTTGAATAAACTAAAACATTTGTATTTGCATTATATAAATTAATTTCAGTACCTAATACCTGATTTATATAAGAACATGTATTACCAGAAAATGGATATTGACATAGTTCAAGAACGGTTAAATTAACCGAATCAGCTCCTGAACATAGTATTAATGAACCATTATCAGAACCTATTGCAAAGTTTGTTCCAGGAGCTGTAATAGTTACTGTATCTTTAGCAGTAAAGAAAATATCAGGATTTATTACTTCTACGGCATAAGTTCCTGAAGCTGCATCTAAAATATCAAAAGTATCAGCGCTATTATTAGTAGTCTGAATTAAATTTCCTGTATTTACATCAGTCCAAAACCAAGTAAATGCTCCACCTAAACCAGGAACACTTCCAATAGCTTGACCATCAGCAGGTGTTGTTCCTAATGCATTTCTTGGGGAACTAGCAGGAGTAGTGGTAAAGGTAACCTGGGCAAGAACGTTAGTACTTATTAAAATACTTAACAATAATGTAAAAGCTCCTCTAAAAAAGGTGTTATTATTTGTTACTTTACTTACAATATTTTTTCTTTTTAATTTATTCATTTTCAAATATATTAGATTCTTAATATTCTAATTTTTATAAATATAATTCTAATTTAATCTATCTACAATCATTAAAATTTATATCTATTTTATAATTAATTTAACGAAAGTGTTTCTATTTCCAGTTTCAATATTTAGGAAATAAACTCCACTTGCTTTATTCTTATTAGTAATTACAAATTTGTTTTGATTTGTAATTTCGTGTTGCTCGATTAACTTTCCATAAATATCTACAATGCTAATGGTAGCTTTATTTACAGTATAACCAAATTCTATGGTAGCTTCATCTCTAAATGGATTTGGATAAACTCGTAAACCAACTCCTTCTCCATCTTCCACTCCAGCAACATTAAATGTAATATTATTAGATGTTGTAATACAATTATTTCCATCTGTAACTTCTAAGTAATATATCCCATTACTTGATACTACATATGTAGTTCCAGAACCAACATTAGTATTAGACTCATACCATGTATAAGTATACGATGGAACACCTCCTGTTACTGATGACAACTCCAATACAAAAGGACTAGATTCTACTATAGTCGCTTGTAGCTCGTCTGGCTGCTCGACTCTAAAACTACGTGATGCTGTACACAATACTGAATCAGTTACAGTAAGTGTATATAATC
>JBJKXM010000032.1:0-8361 GCA_045561575.1 Flavobacteriales bacterium | reverse complement strand
TAACTATGTCAAATAAAGGAACATTAATTCATAAGATGCATCAATTGCAAAAAAGAGTAACTAGAGCATTAAAAAACGAAGGTGAAAAGCTCTCACTCAAAACTAAATTGAGATTAAATCGTATAAAAAAAATTCAGGAACAGTTAAGGGCTAAAAATTTATAGTTTTATAATTTATAATTTTTTAGATAATCTATTACCTTTTGGCTAGCCCCAAAATTTTGCTCAAAATAAGCTTTAGTTGCTTGCAAATTATACCAATTTTCAATTTCATTAATTGATTTTAAAAAATCCTTATAATTTTTAACTGTCTTAGCTCCATTAATTTTTATTAGACTTTTTGCTTCATTAAATTTATTGTGTTGAGGCCCGAAAATTACCGGGATATTATGATAGGAGGCTTCAAGTATGTTATGAATTCCATTGCCAAAACCACCTCCAACATATGCAACGGTACAGTATTTGTATAAGTTTTTGAGTATTCCAATACTGTCAATTACAAGAACATTATTCTTTAATTTTTCATTATAATTTGAATATAATTGACCATTTAGTTGACTTGCAATTTTTTTTGAATAATTTATTTCATGAGGAGCAACTAAGTAATTATAATTTGGATTTTTTTGTATGAAATCTATAAATATATGTTCATCATGACCCCAAACACTAGCAAATATTATTGTAGTTTTTTTATTACAAAAATCTGCTATATCAGCAAAACTTATTTTTAGTTGATTATTGCTATGTATTGCATCAAATCTTGTGTCTCCAACAACTGAGTAGTTAAGTATTGTTTTGTTTTTAAGTGTTTTTTCAGATTCAAGGTCCTGTAAAAAGAAATGTGTTGACTTTTTTAAAATATCTACTGAAAAAGATTTATTTAAAATGAAATCATTTTTCCTAAATACTGATGAAATATGAAATGATGGAATTCTTTGAGTACTTAATTCATTAAGATAATTTAACCAAAATTCAGATTTCACAAAAAATGCAATTTTGGGATTAACTATTTTTATGAATTTTTGTGAATTTTTTTTGGTGTCAATCGGTAGATAGAATACATAATCTATATTATTATTTGATTTAAAGTTTTTGTATCCCGAAGGTGAAAAAAATGTTAATAGGATTTTATAATTTGAATAGTTGATTTTATATTGACGGATAAGCTCTTTGACTTGCTCATACTCACCTAGTGAAGCACAATGAAACCAAGCAATTTGATTTTCATCAATTAATTGCTCTTCAAGTTTTTTAAAAATATTTTTTCTTCCTTTTACCCATTCTCTGGACTTATTATTTAATAGCGCATGTGTTTTGATTGCAAGCAAAACAAAATAGATAACGATATTATAGATTTTTATCATCTAGAAATAATGAAATTCTTCTTCGTTTTTTCGATTTATTGGTATAATAATCCCAATATGTACGCCAAAAATTTGATCAGTTTTAATATTTTGATTTGTTGATATTACATCTGGGAAATAATATGCTCGTCTTTCTTTTGTAAAAGCTAATGAATAATCAATGCCAGTAAAAATTTTAAGTTGTTTTCTTTTTTGATAGTATATGTAATCAATAGTAAAGTTTGTGCTTAATCCATTTGTAAGTTGATCGTAGCCTTTTTTGTAATCGTTATTTAGTTGAGGAATGTATTGGTTTTTTGTATCGATTCTAATTCTATGTTGAAGAAAGCCTAATCCAGTAGAAAAGTATATCCCTGTGGGATTTTTATCATTAAAGTGAACAGCATATCCTCCGTAGAAATGAGAGCTAAACCCCTCTTGAAGTAAAATAATATTTGCATACGTACCATTCCCATCAATTACAAATCCATTTTCAGTACTTATATTATTAAAAATTGTTGAATCTTGAATATTGCCCCCAAAAATATACCCTGCTTTTAAACCGTAAAAAAAATTACTTTCTTTTTTGTTTATTAAATTCAAGCCAACAAATGAGTTATTTCCAAATTTGTCAGATAACTGTCCGCTTGGAAATTGATATGAGTAATCAATCAAGAATCCTTTAAAACTCTGGTTTTGAGAAAATCCAGAAAATGAGATAACTAGTAAAAGGAATGTAAAAATTTTAAACATATTTTTTGATCAAATGCTAAAATACATTTTCATCTAAAAATAAACGTAAATTGTCCTGTATTAATTGCATATATTTGTCTTAAAATCAAATCTTTTATGTTTGGCTGGTTTAAAAAAACTCCGAAAAATTTAGAGCCCATTAATTTTTCTGATATTCGAGTAGATATTCATTCTCATTTAATACCCAACATTGATGATGGCGCTAAAAATTTGGAGGATAGTATATCAATGATTAGAGAGCTTAAAAAATTGGGCTTTTCTAAAATTATCACAACACCTCATATAATGAGCGACTTGTATCAAAATACTCCTAAGATTATTAATTCCGGACTAGAAAAGTTAAAATTAGCCTTGAAAAAAAGCGATGTTGATATTGAAATAAGTGCGGCGGCAGAGTATTATGTTGATTATGACTTTGAGCAAAGAATCGGTAAGGAGAAGTTTCTAACTTTAGATGGCAAGCACATATTGATTGAGTTTTCTTTTTTAGAACCTCCAAGAAATATGGATGATATAATTTTTAAACTTCAACTAGAAGGATATATAGTTGTTTTAGCTCATCCAGCTAGGTATCAATATTTTACTATTGATGATTATCAATCTTTGAACAATAGAGGAGTTTTATTTCAATTAAATCTTTTGTCACTTACTGGATATTATTCTCCACAAGTTAAGCATAATGCTTCTTTATTAATTAAGAATAAATTTGTTTCATTTATTGGTTCAGATTGTCATAATATGGATCATGCCAAATTATATTATAAATGCCAATCTCTTCCGCTTTGGCATGAGCTTGTAAATGGTAAATTTTTAAAAAATAACACTTTATAATGTTGCACTTTGTGTAGAGATTTCTCGGTCAATTTTTTTAAATAAACCTTGAAGAACTTTTCCTGGCCCAACTTCAACTACTTGTGAAAGGCCAGATGTAATCATGTTTTGCATTATTTGAGTCCATTTTACTGGACCAGTTAACTGATCAATTAGATTTTTTTTAATTATCTCTTTGTCAGTTGTAGCCACAGCAGAAATATTTTGAAAAATAGGAGCAATCCCATCATGAATAATTGTTTGATTTATTGCTTCTTGTAAATCATTTTTTGCAGATTCCATTAAAGGAGAATGAAATGCTCCTCCCACAGGTAGCTTTAAAGCTCGTCTTGCACCAGCTTCAATTAGTTTTTCACATGCTAAATCTATTCCTTTATAAGTTCCAGAAATTACTAGTTGACCTGGACAATTGTAATTAGCAGCCACTACTACTTCATTAATTTCTTCACAGACTTGTTCAACGATATTATTTTCTAAGCCTAATATTGCAGCCATAGTTGACGGATTGTCTTCGCATGCTTTTTGCATTGCATTTGCTCTTTTTTTAACTAACATTAATCCATCTTCAAAGTTAATGTATCTAGCTGCTACTAAAGCTGAAAATTCTCCAAGGGAATGTCCTGCAACAAAATCTGGATTAAATTGATTGTCCATTAACTTTGCTAAAATCACTGAGTGTAGAAAGATAGCAGGCTGAGTAATCCTAGTTTCTTTTAGTGCTTCGCTATCATCACCAAACATTATATCTGTAATGTTAAATTTTAAAATGTCATTAGCTTGATGAAACATATCTTTTGCAAGCTTAGAATTATCAAAAAGATCTTTGCCCATTCCAGTAAATTGAGCTCCTTGGCCTGGGAAAACAAATGCTTTCATATATTAATTAATTAAGTTCATAAATTCTGATCTTGTCTTTTCATCTTTTAAAAATAATCCTGAAAATGCTGAAGATGTTGTTGAAGAGTGCTGTTTTTCGACTCCTCTCATTTGCATACACAAATGTTGAGCTTCTATAACTACAGCTACTCCTTTTGGGTTTAATGTTTCTTGCAGACAATCTTTAATTTGATCAGTAAGTCTTTCTTGTACTTGTAGTCTTCTTGCAAAAACATCAACGATTCTTGGGATTTTACTTAGCCCCACAATATGTCCGTTTGGGATATAGGCAACATGAGCTTTGCCAAAAAATGGCAACATGTGGTGTTCACAAAGTGAGTATAATTCAATGTCTTTTACTAAGACCATCTGGCTATATTGTTCCTTAAACATTGCTTTATTTAAAATCTCAGAAGGATTTAAGTCATAACCATTTGTTAAAAAATCTAGTGACTTTGCAACTCTTTCAGGTGTTTTTAATAACCCTTCTCTCTCAGGATTTTCACCTATTTCTTTTAATACTTCTTTAATATTTTTTGCTAGGTTTTTATTGTACACTTTATTAATAATAGTTTGATTTTTTTGTAAATATACTACCTTTTCTTTGGTATTTTTGCAATGATAATATTCTAATTCAAATCCTTTAATTATACACTTTATTATTTGGTATGTTTTCAGTTTTTAAAAATTTGTTATTGAATTATAAGCATCTTGAAAATCATATTTTAAGTGTTATTAAAGCTCAATTTTTTGTTCAAATAGTTGGTGGTGCTTTTTTTTTAATATTAAATATCTACTTAGCAAAAAATTCTTTTTCTGATTCAGAGATTGCACACTTTATCTCATTTAGATTTCTGGCAGTCATGTTACTTGCCTTTCCTTTAGGATTTTTTATTAAGGGTAAAGTTCTAAAACCTTTTTTAATTTTAGGCAATATTGGGGTTCCAATAATAGCTATTTCAGTTGTTTTAGCTATTCAAAACGATTTAAAAAATATTTTGCCATCGCTATTTATATTATGGGGTGTATTATTTAGTTGTTTTCAAATTAGTGTTTTGCCCTATATTATGAGAAATACTCTTGCAGAAAATCAATCGCATGCCATTTCTTTAAGTTTTGCAACTCATAGTTTTGGTATGATTTTTAGTGGTATGTTAATTTTTTTATTTGATAATTTAACTACAATTGACGATGGTGAAGTTTTAATTCTTATCTCCTTAATTGGATTTTTTGGATTAAGGTATTTATTTAATTTAAATACTGATAATCCAATTTTAAATGATTCGGGTAATAAAAAAAACTTCATAAAAGATTTAGATTGGTTATTAATTGTTAAGGCTACAATTCCAACATTGATTATAGCAATTGGCGCAGGTTTGACTATTCCATTTATAAATTTATTTTTCTTTCATAACTTTATGATTGAAGCATCGGAGTTTGCACTCATTGGTTCATGTACGAGTCTTTTAGTTGCAATAAGCTCATTATTTGTTCCGAATGTAAAAAGGAAATTTGGTTTTAAAAAGGGTATAACTATAAGCCAAAGCATAGCGGTTATTGCTTTAGTTATTTTGGCAACTACAGAGCTTTTTAAGGACTATTGGTTTGCTCTTCCCATTGCTCTTTTTTGTTATTTATTAAGAGCACCCCTTATGAATTTAGCTGCTCCAATGACATCAGAATTAACAATGAATTATGTAGGTAAAAGTAATCAAGAAATGTTAAGTGCAGTGATGTCTGCCATTTGGAGCGGAAGCTGGTATTTTAGCTCACAAATTTTTCGTTTTTTAATAGATTCTGGTTATACATATTCCACAATATTTTATTTGACAGCAGTATTATATACAATTGGGGTTTTTAGTTATTATTTATTAATTCTTTCTTATGAAAGAAAAAATTCAAATTAAAAAATAGCATTAATTTTGTCAAAAACAATGTTATGTCAATAGGTAAATGGGTTGGAATAGGAGCAGGTTGGTTTTTTGGTGGGCCAATTGGTGCAATTATTGGGTACTATATTGGAAAAAACTTTTTTACTGGAAAGAATGATAATGAAAAAGCGTATGAGATTTCCCTTTTAATTTTAGCGTCTTTAGTTATAAAAGCAGATGGTCGAATTAGACAAGAAGAGTTAAATTATGTTAAAACATTTTTCTCCAGAACATTTGGTGAAATCAAAGCGAAAAAGTATTTTGAAATATTTAATACTTTAAACAAACAGTCTTTATCTTCACAGTTAAGAGCAATTTGTTTGCAATTAACACAATCTATAAATCATGCCTCAAGACTTCAAATTGTTCATTTTCTTTTTGGAGTAGCATCTAGTGATAATGAAGTTCATCAGTCTGAAATCAATTTGATTAATAAGATTGCAACTTATTTAAATGTAAGTTCTCAAGATTTTCAATCAATTTCTGCAATGTTTGTTAAGGGTTCTTCTTCTTTAGATAATTATTACAAAATACTTGAAGTTGATAAAAAAGCTAGTATTGATGAAATTAAAAAATCATACAGAAAACTTGTTATGAAATATCATCCTGACAAATTACAAGGAGTGAGTGACGACATTGTTAAATTGGCAAACGAAAAATTTCTTTCTATTCAAGAGGCATATGAAAAAATCATGCAACATAGGTCTTAGTTTATTACTTTTTTTTCTTTTGTTTTCTTCTTGTGGAAATAAAAAAAATGTAGATGTATATAAAAAAGAAAAATTAGTTCCGAATGATTCAATTAAATACGAATCAATTAAAATTCAAACTCATTAATTTATAAGTTTTTATAAATTATTTAAAGTATTTCCAAGGAACAACTAACATCCCAAAATTAATACAGTGATCTTTATTTCTATTTTTATGATGAATTTTATGCGCTTTTCTTATAGCAATAATATATTTGCTTTTAGTTTTTGACGGTGGTGGAAGTCTTCTGTGGATTATAATTTCATGAATAATAAAGTATGCTAGACCATATAAAACTATTCCGATACCTATAAAAAATAGATAGTTGTAATTTTCAGCTCCTAAAACAAAACAAACAATTGATGGTATGGCAAAGATCAAAAAGAAATAGTCGTTTTTTTGAAATTTTTTATTTGGATCTACTTGGTGATGATCTTTATGTAAAGACCATAAAAATCCATGCATTATATATTTGTGAGCAAACCATGCGACAAATTCCATAAAGAAAAAAGTAAATATTACAATTAAACCATTTACAATCATTTGTATTCTTTTAAGGTTGTTATAATTTGATTCTTTAATTTTTCACTTTTGATCATATTTAGATTTGAAATAATGAATTTATAGTCTTCTTTTATGTTTTTTTTGTAGTTTAAAAACCATGGGGTATTCATTTGATTTATGTATCTAAGAAATTTAATTTCAATGTTATTTGGTTCTTTATCTATTGCTTTTTCAATAATATTTTTTCCTTTTTCAAAGTAACTGAATTTTTCAAAAACATTGTCTATAGTCTTACAATATAAAAGGGAGTTTGCTCCGCTATAAGCATATAAAGTATTGTTTTTATTTTTAATTAGTTTTAGAATGTTATAAATAGAATCACATTTATTAATGTTAACTTCTTTTGTAAAATATAAGTCACGAATATCTTCAATGTTTTGAGAGAAACAATAGTTTACATTGATTAAAAAAATAAATAAAATTAGATTTTTCATATTAAACCGAATAAGCTTTTAAATTCAACCTTAATAAGTATTAAAATTTTTAGAAAATCTGGAATTCTAATTCTCTCAGTCATTATTTTTTTTGCTGGTATTGCTTTTATTTTGTTAAATAAACTATAGTAATATGAGTATGCGAGATAGACTCCTTTTTTTGAAGATGTAGGAAGTCTTTTAATTCCAATTAGCGCTAAATTAAATTCTCTTTCAATATCATTCTCTATTTTTTCTTTTTCAGTTTCATTAAAATTTTTAATATCTAAATCAGGAAAGTATACTCTTTGTAGTTGGTTATAATCTGCACTTATATCTCTAATGAAATTTACTTTTTGAAATACAGATCCCAAGTTTACGGCATACTTTTCAAGCTCATCATACAGTTGGTTTTTATTGTTGCAAAAAACTCTTAAGCACATTAGTCCAACAGCTTCCGCAGAACCTTTAATGTATTTCTTATAGCTTTCTTGATCATGTTCTTTTTTCTCCAAATCATTTTCCATACTATTAAGAAAATGTTCAATATGCTCCCATTCAATATTGAATTTATTCACAACGTGTTGAAAGCTATTTAGTATTGGGTTTAAGCTAATTTTATTTTTTATTGCATCTTTTGTTTCAGATTTAAATTGTTGAAGAAGTTCCTTTTTATTATAATCATGAAAACTATCAACTATTTCGTCAGCAAAACGAACAAATCCATAAATTGAATAAATTGGGTTATGAATTTTTTTATCTAATAACTTTATTCCAAGTGAGAAACTTGTGCTGTAGTGTTTAGTTGTAATTTCACTACATTTCTGAGATACTTCGTCAAAAATTTTCTTCATTATTTTGCTTTTATAATTTGTTCAGCAACAAGTTGACCGGAAATAAT
>JBJKXM010000031.1:0-46058 GCA_045561575.1 Flavobacteriales bacterium | reverse complement strand
TATCTGATAATGTAGGTCAAAAAGAAAATGAACCTTCTTTCCTATATACCTCATCAATGCATGGTGATGAACTAACTGGATACGTACTAATGCTAAGGTTTATAGATGATGTTCTTAACAATTATAATACCAATAGTCGCATAACTTATCTAGTAAATGAAATTGATATTTGGATCAACCCACTAGCAAATCCAGATGGAGCCTATGCTGGAGGTAATAGTAATGTATGGGGAGCAACAAGATCAAATGCAAATTTTATTGATTTAAATAGAAACTTTCCAGATCCTCAAGACGGTCCTCACCCTGATGGAAATCCTTGGCAAGAAGAAACTTTAATTTTTATGGGACTTTCTGACACAATCAATTTTAATTTATCTTCAAACCTTCATACTGGTGCTGTTGTAGCTAATTACCCTTGGGATACCTGGTCTCAACTCACTGCGGATGACAGTTGGTGGCAGCATGTTTGCAATGAATATGCAGATACATGTCAATTTTATGGCACTGGTAATTACTTTACAAATTATAATGATGGTATTATTAATGGCTATGATTGGTACGAAGTTGATGGTGGTAGACAAGATTATATGAACTACTACAAACACTGTAGAGAATTCACATTAGAATTGTCAAATGACAAAACCCCAAACCCACAAGAACTCCCTTCTTTTTGGAATGCAACTCACCCATCATTTTATAATTACATGGAACAATCGCTATATGGATTAAGAGGTATTATTACTGATAGTGTTACTGGCTTACCAATTAAAGCTAGAGTTGAGATAGCAAACCACGACGTTGACAGCTCTCATATATATTCAAGTTTACCAATTGGTAATTACCATAGATATATATATCAAGGAAATTATTCTTTTACATTTAGTAAAAGTGGATACCATAGCAAAACTATAAATGCCTCTATTTTAAACAATAATACAACTTACTTAAACGTTCAATTAGTTCCGATAAATTTTGTTAATATTGAGGAAATTAATTTATCCGAAAAATCAACTAAATCTATAGATTTACTTGGCAGAAAAAGTCTGAATCAACTAAATAAAATAAAAATCGATGTCCATGAAAATGGAAGTAAAACAAAAAAAATAATAATTAAAAATAAATAAAAATGAAAAAAATATTAATTACACTTTTATGCCTACCTTTTTTAATGTTTGCGCAAAGTAAAAAGCAAGATCAAGAAATGTTTGAAACACTTGAAATAAAAGCTGAAATGCCTTTGATGGAAGATGAATTAAAATCAATAAATGGTTTTTCTTACTCTTTAAAGACTTTAACTGAAAAAAATGGAATAATAGTATTGTTTACTTCTAACACTTGTCCATTTGTAGTTAAATGGGAAGATAGGTACAAGATAACTGAGGAACTTGCTAAGAAAAACAATCTTGGTTTAGTTTATATTAATTCTAATTACAAGAAACGTGATGGAGATGATTCGTATGATGAAATGAAAAAACACGCAAAAGAAATGAATTATAGATTTCCTTATTTACTTGATGAAAAAAGTAAACTTGCTAATGCTTTTGGAGCTAAAACAACACCACATATCTTTATGTTTAATTCAAATTACCAATTAGTTTATAAAGGAGCTATAGATGATAATTATGAAGATATTGATAAAGTAAAAGAATTTTATTTAGAAGACGCTATCACTCAACTTGTAAAAGGAAAGAAAATTAAAGTAAGTGAAACAAATCCTGTTGGATGTAGTATTAAAAGATTTAAGCCCTAAATGAATGATGTTGTTATATTAACTGATCATAGATATGAAAATCCAAAAACAATTGATTGGTATATACAACAAGTACTTACAGAAGATAATTTATTAAAAAAAGAATTAGAACTATTAGGGCATAATACACTAATAAAAGACTGGAAATCTATAGACAGTAATTGTAACAAAACAAAAGTTGCAATTTTTAGATCAACATGGGACTATTTTGACAATTTTAGTCTTTTTATTAATTGGTTAGAAAAATCAAAATCGAATATTAGATTCATAAATTCTTATAGCCTAATAAAATGGAATCTTGATAAAACCTATTTGTTTGATTTAGAAAATAAGGGAATAAATATTCCCAGAACTATTTTAATTAAGAGAAAAGAAAAAATATCTTTAAAAGATCTATTCTCAAAAACTAACTGGAAGGAAGCAATAATTAAACCAACGGTTTCAGGAGCTGCTAGGCATACATATAGAATCAACCATAACAATTATTTGAATTATGAAAGTCTATTTCTTGATTTAATAAATGAAGAAGATTTTTTATTTCAAGAATTCATGACAGATATTACTAAAAATGGAGAGATCTCTTTAATTCTTATATCAGGAAAGTTCACGCATGCAGTTAAAAAAATCGCAAAAGAAGGAGATTTTAGAGTACAAGACGATCATGGTGGAAAAGTTGAGGTATACTATCCCAGCGATGAAGAAATTCATTTTGCTGAAGATTCCTTAAAATGTTGTGTTGAACTGCCAGTTTATGCAAGAGTTGATATAGTTTATGATAACAATAATAAAATATCACTTGTAGAACTAGAGTTAATTGAACCAGAACTATGGTTTAGAAACAACCCAAATTCCGCGAAACTTCTTGCAAAAGAAATCAATAAAATTATCTAACTATTTTTCTGAAACAAGAAATACATCCAGTTCCATTTCATCATAAATAAACTTATCTGCTAAAGCACCAAGAATCTTCTTTGAACTATACTCAATACCCCACTCAGTTCTGTCAATGATTAGCTTTGCTACTGCAGTATAGGAATTTCCATTCAATTTAATCTCAGTATTAAAATCAATTTCTTTTGTAATTCCCTTGATTGTTAAATCACCTTTCATTTCATATTCTTGCACATTTAGCTTTTTAACCTTAGTTATATTAAGATTAGCCTCAGGATATTTTTCTACATCAAAAAAATCTTCATTATTTAAATGACCAACAAGTTTATTACCACCTTTATCTGGTTCTAAATCGGTACAAGTGATTGTCTTCATATCAATTGTAAAATTACCACCAACAAGTTTTCCATGATCAAAAGTTAAATAACCATTTTTCAAAGAAACATTACCTGAATGTGATCCAGTTGGCTTACTTCCCGTCCAATAAACAGTTGAATTATTTTTATTTGCATTAACTTTATTGGTATGACTTGTAAAAGAAAAGAAAGATAGAATGCATAAAGATAGAATGGAAATTAGGAGTATTTTTTTCATAATATTATTTTTAAGCAAAATTATATAATTTTACTTAAGCTTAGGTATTAAATATAGTTTTTTTTAAAAAAACTTATACAAAAAAATGATTGAAATTAAAAAAGTACTATTTGATAATAAAGTAGAAATTGAAAAATGCTTTAGAATCAGAAAAGAAGTATTTGTTTTAGAACAAGAATGTGATCCTAAAGATGAATATGAATATGAAGAAGAATCTACTCATTTTCTTTTGACTGATAATAAAATTCCTGTAGCAACAGCAAGATATAGAAAAACTCAATTTGGAATCAAAATGGAAAGATTTGCTGTTCTAGCTAATAAAAGAGGAAAGGGATATGGATTAATAATTCTCAAACACATGATAAATGAACTAAAAGATATTAACTCTGTTAAATACCTGCATGCTCAAGTACAAGTAGTTGAATTCTACGAGAAAGTTGGATTTAAAAAAATTGGAGATAAATTTGATGAAGTTGGAATTATGCACTACAAAATGATTCTGGATTAATTTTAATAAATTTGACAACTAAAAATTTAACAATGAAAAAAATATTATACACACTATTTGTCACAACAATTATATCATGTTCTGTAGAATCAAACAAAGGAGTATTTGGTGATCAAAATACTACTGAAGAAGGTAAAATAAATGGTCAAGAACTACTAGTTGCTTTATCAGAAAATGACTCTGTTCAAGTAAAAGTTGAAGCAACAATAAATAGTATTTGCCAAAAAAAAGGATGTTGGATGTATGTAGATTTAAATGAAGAGACAGAAATGCTGGTTAGATTTAAAGATTATGGATTTTTTGTTCCAATGGATGCATCTGGAAATACTGCAATAATTGAAGGAATGGCTAAAGTTGATACATTATCAGTCGAATGGCTAAAACATCTTAAAGAAGATGCAAAAGCTCCACAAGAAGAAATAGATGCTATTACAGAACCTCAAATAATGTATAGTATGGCTGAGGCAACAGGAGTAATTATCAAATAAATTGTTCAGAAACTTCATATATATATTCTTATTTATCTCAATTATTGGGTGTACCAACTCAAATAAAGAATGTGAGACAATAGAGATTAATCCAAATGGAGAGAGTGAATTAGCTCTTTTAATGCGTGATCTTCATAAAAATACTCTAGAAATTAAGGAAAAACTATTTTTAAATGATTCAACATCAATAACTAATCTTAGTGTTGAATTACTTAATGAATTTAAATACAATTATGCTGCTATTAGAACTGCAAAGCCTACTGAATCTAATTTAAGGCAAGATGGAATCTATGATGGATATGCTGATTTATATATTAATTCAGTTGAAAAATTCTTACAAGAAAAATCTAAAAAAAATTATAACTCTATGGTTAATAATTGTATTCAGTGTCACAAACATTTTTGCTTAGGTGCTATTAGTAAAATAAACAAGCTATATTATAAAAAATGAGCCTTGAGTTAACAAAAACCCAAGACGGCTCTGATACTTTAAAAAATACCCTTCTAAACGATAGCTATCATTCAAAATATGGTGCCATTAATGAGTCTCAGCATGTATTCATTAACAACGGTTTAAAAAGAATTAACCGAAATACTTGTAAATTATTAGAAGTTGGTTTTGGGACTGGGCTTAATGCGCTTTTAACTAAACTACACTCTGAAGAAAATAAAATTAAAATTGTTTATCATGCAATTGAAAATTTTCCAGTTCCAAATAATATATATTCAAATCTAAATTACGCAAACCAATTAAAAATAGACAATAAACAATTTTTAAGAATACATGACTTGTCTTGGGAAGAAGAAACTAAATTGTCTGAATTTTTCACCATTAAAAAAATTAACTTTGACTTCAACAAAATAAATTTTGAAGAAAAGTATGATTTAATTTATTTTGATGCATTTTCCCCATCAAAACAATCAGAAATGTGGTCTGAAAAAAATTTTAAAAAGCTTTATGAATGCTTAAATACAGATGCAGTATTAATTACTTATTGTGCAAAAGGTATTGTTAAAAGAACTTTAAAAAAAGTTGGTTTTAATATATTTCCTCTAAGTGGCCCCACAGGAAAAAGAGAAATAACGTTAGCTTGTAAAAATTGATTCTAATAAGTACTTTATGCCTTTGTATGCAGAAAAGAATAAAAATGGCAATAAGCAAATTGCTATAATTATTACTGTATAACTACCCTGTCTTTCATGATTAAATCCCAGCATTAAAAGATTAGCATCAATTGCTATAGTCATAACAGTTACTGATAACCACATACCTGCTTTTACTAATTTCTGTTTATCCATCTAGATTTTTTAATGCTTTTCTAACTGATCCATTTTTTAATAAAATCTCTTTTGCTTTTTCATATGACATAGAAGATTTATTAATAATCATCTTTACTCCTCTATCAACTAATTTTGTATTTGACAATTGCATATCTACCATCTTATTTCCAATAACTCTACCAATTTTAATCATTGAAGATGTTGTTATCATATTTAAAACTAACTTTTGAGCAGTACCTGCTTTCATTCTTGTACTTCCTGTAACAAATTCAGGACCAACAACAACTTCAATTGGATAATCAGAAAAAGAACTTAATGGGGTATTTAAATTACATGTAATACAAGCAGTAGTAATTTTATTTTTTTGACATCTTTCTAAAGCTCCAACAACATAAGGAGTTGTTCCTGAAGCTGCAATTCCCACCACGACATCATCAGATGAAACAGAATACTTTTTTAAATCTTGCCAGCCAAGTTCTACATTATCTTCAGCAAACTCAACTGCTTTTCTTATTGCTTTGTCACCTCCTGCAATCAAGCCTATTACTAAATCATGAGGAACTCCAAATGTTGGTGGGCACTCAGATGCATCAAGAATTCCTAATCTACCAGAAGTGCCTGCACCTAAATAAAACAACCTCCCTCCGACACTTAACTTTTCAACTATTATGTTAACTAAGGATTCAATCTTGAAGATTTCGTCTTTGACAATATTTGCAACCTTATTATCTTCTTTATTGATATTATAAAGTAAATCAGCTGTGCTCATTTCCTCTAAAGAGTTATAATGAGAATCAGCTTCAGTAACTTTATTCATAAAAATATTAGTAAAGTTCAGGATATTTTAATGGATCAACTTCGTGCATCATAGCATAAACTTTTTCAAACACATCTTCAATTGATGGTTTACTAAAATAATCCCCGTCCTTTCCATATGCACATCTATGTGCTTTTGCTGCAAGTGTCTGTGGTTCACTATCAAGATGATAAAAACCTTTTTGATCTTCAATAATATTTTGCAAAATATATGCACTTGCTCCTCCAGGCACGTCTTCATCAACAACTAAGAGTCTATTTGTTTTCTTTAAACTATCAATCATAGTATGATTAATATCTAATGGAACTAATGTTTGGACATCAATAACCTCGGCACTAATACCAAATTCTTCTAATTGTTTTGCTGCTTCAGTTACAATTCTCCAAGTTGAACCGTAAGTAACAATTGTTACATCGTTACCCTCTTTTGTAGTTTCAGGAATTCCCAATGGAGTTCTAAATTCACCCATATTGTTAGGTAATTTTTCTTTTACTCTATAACTATTTAGACACTCAACTACCATTGCAGGTTCATTAGAAACCATAAGCGTATTATAGAACCCTGCAGCTTTTGTCATATTTCTAGGCACACAAATATTTACTCCTCTTGTACCATGTATAATCATTCCCATTGGAGATCCAGAGTGCCATATACCTTCTAATCTGTGACCTCTAGTCCTAATTATTACTGGTGAAATCTGACC
Source organism: Flavobacteriales bacterium (assembly GCA_045561575.1). Taxonomy (GTDB): domain Bacteria; phylum Bacteroidota; class Bacteroidia; order Flavobacteriales; family BACL11. Next base: position 39,026 of record JBJKXM010000031.1, on the reverse strand, counting down.
ACCATGAGTACGGTAATGTAGCGTTGCAATATCATCAGCCATAGTTTGGAATGCATATAGAAGATAATCTAAATACTGCATCTCAGCTATAGGCTTTAGTCCTCTCAAAGACAAACCAATTCCCTGACCTAAAATTGTTGTTTCTCTAATTCCAGTATCACTAACTCTTAGCTCTCCATATTTAGCCTGTAGTCCCTCAACTCCCTGGTTAACCCCTCCAATCTTTCCAACATCTTCTCCAAAAATCATTGCTTCTGGAATATCACTAAACATTTTATCAAAATTGTCTCTTAAAACTATTCTTCCATCAATTTCTTCAGAATCAGAGTCATAGGTAGGTAAAACCTCATTTATTTTTCTAGCTGAAAATTCTGTTTCATTATATAATTTGCTATTGTACCTAAATGAACTTTCTGATTTTATTTTATTAATAAAGTTTACCAAATCAGATTTATCTACATCATCTTTTGATGCAATTCTTGCTAAAACTTTTCTAGCAACAGATAAAAAATCTCTTCTAAAAAGACCAAAAGAAGCAGATTGTTTAAGATCAGCTGTCCAAGTATTAAGTTCTTTGATTTCACACTTACTTGCGATTGTTTCTAAAATAGAAAACAACTCATTTAATTCAGCTTTTAAAGGATTTTGATATTCTTGCCAAGCTTCTCTTTTGGATTGCTTAACAAATTCCTTAACATCCTTATTTATTTTTTCTAATTCTTCTACTGTTGCAATTTTATTATCTAAGATCCATTTCTTGAATTGTACTAAACAATCATAATCCTGTTCCCATTTTAACCTCTCCTTGCTTTTATAACGTTCATGAGATCCTGAAGTAGAGTGTCCGGTAGGCTGAGTCATATCAATAACATGAACAATAGAAGGAATGTGTTTTTCTCTAGCTAATTTTTCAGCTTTTTCATAAGTTTCTACCAAGCCTGCATAGTCCCAACCTCTAACTTTAAATATCTCAAAACCTTCACCTTTTTCATCCCTCTGAAATCCTTTTAAAACTTCAGAAACATCGGATTTGGTCATTTGATATTCGTTTCCTACAGAAATACCATAACCATCATCCCAAACCGAAATTATAGCAGGTACTTGAAGAACACCAATTGCATTAACTGCTTCAAAGAAGTGTCCTTCCGCACATGAAGAATTACCTATAGTTCCAAATGCAATTTCAGAACCATTATTAGAAAATTTAGTTTTTTTAGATAAATCTTTATTTTCACGGTAAACTTTTGACGCTTGAGCTAAACCAACTAATCTAGGAAAATTAGATGCTAAGCAAGCCATATCAGAAGTTGAATTTTTTTGTTTCATTAAATCACGCCATGTACCGTCATCATTCAAAAATCGTGATCCAAAATGGTTCATCATCTGACGTGATCCAGAACTTGGCTCTGCAGAAAGTTCAGGATTACCATATAAATGAGCAAACATTTGTTTTGTTGTTAATTGACCTAAACACATCATCATAGTTTGATCTCTGTAATAGCCCGCTCTAAAGTCACCATCCTTAAACACTTTACATAAAGCAATTTGTGCTAATTCTTTTCCATCCCCAAAAATTCCAAAACTACCTTTACCAGAAAGAACATCTCTTCTACCTAATAAAGAAGATTCTCTTACCTCATTAACTAGCCTGAAATCTGATAAAATAACATCTTTAAAATCATCTTTTGTGAGTTTTTTCTCGTTACCTTTTTTACTCATTTTTATATGTTTTGATATTGTAAATTTTTAAGGATACAAAACTAACTAATATTTATTTAAAATCTTAAAAAATTATATTCAGAAATATATGAAATAAATAAATAATAAATAATTCTATTTTTTATAAAAGATTATTATTTTTGCACCCCCTCAATAATGAGGATTAACTACAGAGATAGTTTAACCAAATTAAATAATATTATGGCAACAAGAATCAGATTACAAAGACACGGTAAAAAAGGAAAACCAGTTTACCACATAGTTATAGCAGACCAGAGAGCACCAAGAGATGGTAGATACATTGAAAAATTAGGTTTGTATAATCCAAACATTAATCCAGCAATAATTGATATTGACTTTGATAAAACAGTTGAATGGGTAATGAAAGGTGCACAACCATCTGATACAGTTAGAGCAATTTTATCATATAAAGGAGTTTATATGAAAAAACATCTTTTAGGGGGTGTTGCAAAGGGTGCATTTGATGAAGATGAAGCTCAAAAAAGATTTGACAAATGGATTTCTGAAAAAGAAAATAAAGTAGAAGATAAAAAATCAAATCTAGCCAAAGAGCTAGAAGCTGAGAAAAAGGCAAGACTTGAGGCTGAAAAAACTTACCAAGAAGAAAAAGCTAAAGCAATTAAAGAAAAGTTAGCAGCAGAGGAAGCTCCAGTAGCAGAGGAAGCTCCAGCAGCAGAGGAAGTTCCAGCTGAAGAGGAAGCTCCAGCAGCACAGGAAGCTCCAGCAGCACAGGAAGCTCCAGCAGCAGAAGAAGCTCCAGCAGCAGAGGAAGCTCCGGCAGCAGAAGAAGCTCCAGCAGAAGAGGAAAATCCAGCAGCAGAGGTAACTCCAGGAGCAGAGGAAGCTCCAGCAGCAAAGGAAGCTCCGGCAGCAGAAGAAGCTCCAGCAGAAGAGGAAAATCCAGCAGCAGAGGAAAATCCAGCAGCAGAGGAAGCTACAGCAGAAGAGGAAAATCCAACAGCAGAGGAAGCTCCAGGAGCAGAGGAAGCTCCGACTGAAGAAGAAGCTACAGCAGCAGAGGAAGCTCCATCTGAAGAGGAAGATTCAGAAAAAAAATAATTTTAAAATTTAACACTAATGCTTAAAGAAAATTGTCTCCATATAGGGTCAATTTTTAAATTGCATGGATACAAGGGGAATATCATTCTATACAATGAGAATGATTATTCATTTGATTTTAAAAAAATCAATCATTTATTCATTGATATAGATAAAATACTAGTTCCTTTTTTTATTGAAAGAATAAGCGTTCACAAAACAAAAAATTTCTTAATTAAACTAGAAGGGATTGATTCTGAAATAAAAGCAAAAAAAATTTTAAATCATGAAATCTATTTTTCAAATGATTTTAAACCAATCAATTTTGAAAAAACAAAGGATGAAGAGAATATAATTGGATATGAAATCAAAGACAATTTACTAGGTAAAATTGGAGTAATTGAAAAAATTGATTCTCAAACAAGTCAAAAATTAATATATGTTAAGGGAAACAAAAATGATTTTTGCTTTCCAATTAATGATCACTTTATCAAATCAATAGATAAAATCAAAAAATGTTTAATTGTTGAAATTCCAAAAGAAATCATCGATTTAAACTAACTCATCAATAAAATTTATTTCATTCTTTTCTAATTCTTCTAATACAGGATCATAGATTTCTTTAGAAATTGGTATTTGAACACCCTTTAATTTAATTGTATTATTTAAAATTAACTTTACTGCAATTGCAACAGGAAGTCCTACTGTTTTGGCCATTGCTGTATTTCTTTGATCGTCTCCAAATACAACAAGTGATGAATTAAGTTTTTGTTTTTTATTATTGATGAGGTACTCAAATTGATGTTGCATTACTACCATGTCTTTATCTTCATTATCTAAAGACAGTTTCTGTTCCGTTATTTCTTGTAATATTTGGGCAGGAGTTGCATTATTAATTTTACATTTTTGATCAGAAAATAACCCTAACCAATTAAACTTATTATACTCAACAGAGTCTTTTTCTAAAGACAAAAATTTACAAAACCTATCTTCTATTGAAAGAGAATTGATTTTGGGCAAAAACATAGAAAGATATTCTCGATAAGATAGATTTAAAGAATTTGGAATTGTGTAATCGTCTCTTGTTAATCCAAGTTTAACAAAAGTATTCCAAGATTTGCAAAATCCTACTTTCCTTAATGTTCCTCTGTACATAGTATCAATATTTTCTAAACCATAAGAAGAAATATATGATAGTGAGTCCCTATTAGCATATGCTTCAAATGAGCCTTGGTCCAATACATTTATTGTTTCAATTTTTTCAAAGAGAGAATCATAATTAATCTCCTTAACATTTTTTTGATATAAAAATTTTGAAGTTCCTTGGCCAGCCAAAATTACGTTTCGAGGATTCCATGTAAATTTATAGTTCCAAGGATTATTATCTGATTCAGGATGAATTAAGCCACCACAATATGATTTAAATGATAAGAGTTCTGCTCCTTTTGATTTTAATTCATTTATAACTTTCATTGCAGACATGTGGTCAATGCCAGGGTCTAAACCAATTTCATTTAGAAAAATGATATTATTTTCTTTTGCTAATTTATCGTAAGCATTTATGTCACTTGAAACATAAGAAGCTGTTACTAAATTTTTTTTAAATTTTAAGCAGTCCTTTGCAACTAAATGGTGCATATGTGATGGTAACATGGAAACAACTATATCAGATTGAGTGATTTCACTCTCTCTCTGTTTTTTATTATTAATATCAAAAAAAATCGGACGAGAATTTTGATGATTAGAGGATACTTCCTTTGCTAAATTTAAATTATAATCTGCTATTGTTACTGTCCAATTTTGATTTAAACTTTCTTTTAATAAATAATCAATTAAAGTAACTGCTGATCTGCCGGCACCTATAACTAGTATCTCTTTCATTTGAATTTTTGGCTAATTTATTGTTTTATTAAATATCTCAAAAAGATTTATAAACATATGTTATAATTAATATTAAAATATAACTTTGTATGCTCTTAAAACACAATAAAACACAAATAAATGTCTTCCAATGATATAAGAGCAGCAAAGAAAAACCTCTCTGATATAGGAATCTCAAAAGCAAAAGTTCACTGGAATTTATCGCCTGATGACCTACAGCAACATGCAATAGATAATGGTCAAGCTAAACTAACATCACAAGGAGCAATCACTATAAACACAGGTAAATTTACCGGCAGGTCTCCACTTGACAGATTTATTGTTAAAGATTCAATAACTGAAAATTCGGTTTGGTGGGGAGATATAAATATTCCGTTTAGTGAAGAAAAATTTAATCAACTTCACAAAAAAATGCTTACTTATTTAAGTAACAAAGAATTATATGCTAGAGATGCATACGCCTGTGCAAACGAAAAACATAGACTAAATATTAGAGTAATTAATGAATATTCTTGGAGTAATTTGTTTGCATACAATATGTTTTTAAGACCATCTAAAGATGATTTAAATAGTTTTTCTCATGATTGGTTAATCTTAAATGCTCCTGGTTTTAATGCAGATCCAACAGAAGATGGAACTAGACAGGAAAACTTCGCAATCCTTAGCTTCACCAAAAAAATAATATTGATTGGAGGAACTGGATATACAGGTGAAATTAAAAAAGGTATTTTTTCAGCTTTAAATTATATTTTACCTCATGACAAAGGAGTATTATCTATGCATTGTAGTGCCAACACTGGAGAACAAGGTGATACTGCAATATTTTTTGGATTATCTGGAACTGGAAAGACAACTTTATCAGCTGACCCAAATAGAAAATTGATTGGTGATGATGAACATGGTTGGGATAAAGATTCAGTCTTTAATTTTGAAGGAGGTTGTTATGCTAAATGTATAGATTTATCATCAGAAAATGAGCCTGATATATATGCAGCAGTTAAAAAAGGAGCACTTTTAGAAAACATTGAATTTCATGAGGGTACCAATGATGTAGATTATTCAAATACATCAATAACTCAAAATACTAGAGTTTCGTACCCAATTGATTTCATAAATAATATTGCCATTCCTTCATCAGGAACAAATCCAAAAAACATCTTTTTCTTAACTGCAGATGCCTTTGGTGTTCTTCCTCCGATATCTAAATTGACTAAAGGTCAAGCAATGTATCATTTTATCTCAGGTTATACTGCTAAAGTTGCAGGTACAGAAGCAGGAGTAAATGAACCTCAAACAACATTCTCAGCATGTTTTGGCGCACCATTTATGCCTTTACACCCAACTAAATATGCTGAAATGCTTGGTAAAAAAATGAAAGAATCTGGAATAAATGTATGGCTTATAAATACTGGTTGGTCTGGTGGAGAATATGGAGTTGGAAAAAGAATCTCCTTAAAATATACTAGAGCAATGATTACAGCAGCATTAGAAAACAAACTAAATAATATTGAATATAATACACATAAGATTTTTGGTTTACATATGCCAAAATCATGTCCAAATGTTCCTTCTGAAATTTTAAGTCCAAAAAACACATGGGAAAATAAATTAGCCTACGACAAAAAAGCAAATATTTTAGCGAAAGCATTTAACGACAATTTTATTCAATTTTCAGACCACGCTAATAGTGAAATATTAAGTGCTGCTCCAAGAATAAAATAAGTTGTAAGTAAGACTCATTAATTTTTTAACTATGCAGCTATTCTTTTCTAATACCGTAGAAAACCAAGTAACATTTACTTTAGAAGAAAATAAACATCTTACTAAAGTTCTTAGAAAAAAAATTAATGACGAACTTTTCATAATTGACGGAAAAGGCTATTTGTACACTGGAAAAATTATATATCAAAATAAAAAATCATCTACAGTTGAAATAACCAATAGAGAAAAAAAAGAAAAAACACACAAATATTATTTACACATTGCTTTAGCACCAACAAAAAACATTAGCAGATTTGAATGGTTTCTTGAGAAAGCTACTGAAATTGGAATTGATGAAATTACTCCAATAATTTGTGAAAGATCTGAGAGAAAAACAATTAATTTTAATAGATGTGAAAAGATTTTAGTTACAGCAATTAAACAATCACTAAAATACCATCTACCTAAACTTAATAATCCAATTAGTTTTAACAACTTCATTAAAGATGAAAAATTAGGAGATAAATTTATTGCACATTGCAGAGAAGGAAAAAAAATCAAGCTTGATAAAAAAACAAAAAAAAGATGTGTTATTTTAATTGGTCCTGAAGGAGATTTCTCTCAAAATGAAATTGATTTAGCAATTACAAGAAAATACCTTCCAATAACTTTAGGAAATAGTAGATTAAGAACAGAAACAGCTGGTATTGTAGCATCTCATTCATTAAATTTGCTCTTTTAAATATGTTGACTCGAATCATAATATTTCTTTTTATACCTGTTTTTGCTTTTTCTCAAAACACCTATTCTTTGGCAGTATTAAAATATAATGGTGGAGGTGATTGGTACGCTAATCCAACTGCTTTACCAAATTTGATTGATTTCTCTAATAAAAATATTGGAACTAATATTAAAAAAATTCCTGAAATAGTTGATGTTGGAAGTCTTGATATATATAACTACCCTCTGCTACACATGACTGGTCACGGTAATATAATTTTTAATTTTGAAGAAGCCGATAACTTAAGAAAATACCTCTTGGCTGGAGGATTCCTTCATGTTGATGATAATTATGGTATGGATGAATTTTTCAGAAGAGAAATTAAAAAAGTATTTCCTGAAAAAGATCTTGTAATAATTAATTCAAGTCACCCTATTTTTAATCAAAGTTTTTCTTTTCCTAATGGCTTACCTAAAATTCATATTCATGATGCAAAACCTGCTCAAGCATTAGGTATTTTTGACAATGGAAGACTTTTATGTCTTTATACCTACGAATCAGATTTAAGCGATGGATGGGAAGATCCAGAAGTACATAATGACAGCTATGAAACACGTGTCAAGGCACTAAAAATGGGTTCAAATATTATAGAATATGTTTTTAAGGGTTTAGATTAAATTAGCTCCTGGGAAACGCTGATATTGTTTATAAAAGAAATAGTTTTTTCAATATCACTATTTAATACTCTGTCCTTTTCAATTATGCTAACATCTCGCCTATAGGATTCGATGAAGCTTTGAATAAAATCTGATGATTTTTCTTCTCTAAAAGAAATTGCTTGTGATGCATTTAATAATTCAATAGCAAGAATTTTTTCAAGATTATTAACTACTCTAAAAAGTTTAGTAGCTGAGTTTGCTCCCATACTTACATGATCCTCTTGTCCATTTGATGAAACAATACTATCCACAGATGAAGGTGTACAAAGCTGCTTATTTTGACTAACAATACTTGCTGCAGTATATTGAGTTATCATCATTCCAGAATTTAAACCAGGGCTTGCAACTAGAAAAGGAGGAAGTCCTCTTTCACCTGAAATCAATTTATAGGTTCTTCTTTCTGAAATTGATCCAAGTTCTGACAATGCAATTGCCAAATAGTCCATGGACATAGCAAGTATTTGGCCATGAAAATTTCCACCTGAAATTATCCTATCCTTATTTTCAAAAATATTTGGATTATCAGTTACTGAATTTATTTCAGTATTAAAAACAGATTCAACATGAGATATAACATCTTTTGAAGCACCATGAACTTGAGGAATACATCTAAAGGAATATGGATCCTGGACATGCTTATTTTTTCTTTTAAGAATATTACTTCCTTTTAAAATTTCTCTTACATTATTAGCTGTTTTAATTTGCCCTTTATGTGGTCTTAATTTATGTATTAAATTATCAAATGGATCTATTCTACAATCGAATGCATCCAATGAAACTGCAGCAATTAAATCTGCTAAATATGAAAGCTTTTTTGCTTTAACTAAAGTCCATACTCCAAAAGCACTCATGAACTGAGTTCCATTTAATAATGCTAAACCCTCTTTCGGACCAAGCTTTAATGGAGACCATCCCATTTTTTTTAAGATTTTAGATGAACTTATTCTCTTATAATTATCAATTTTGGAAGTATCAAGAACGTCTACATCACCTAATCCCAACAAGGCTAATGACATATGAGCAAGAGGTGCCAAATCCCCTGAAGCTCCTAAACTACCTTGCTCATATATTACAGGAAGTATATCATTATTATACAGATCAACTAATCTTTCGATTGTCTTTAGATTAACTCCTGAGTTACCATAAGATAATGATTGTATTTTTAACAGTACTATTAATTTAACTATTTCACAAGGTACCTCATCACCTAATCCACAAGCATGTGACATTACAAGGTTGTTCTGCAATTTTCCTAAATCATCCTTAGAAATTTTTTTATCATATAATGAACCAAATCCAGTATTAATTCCATAGATAGGGTCACTTGATGATTTAATCTTATTTTTTAAATAATTATTTGAATTTTTAATTCTTTTTTTTGCTTCAGAGGAAATTGAAAGATTTATTTTATTTGAAATAATTTCACTTAATAAGTCAACAGACAATCTATTTTCGCCAACTTTAAAAACTTTCATTTAAGATAATTTAGTTATTATTTCTGAAATACTCCATTTACTTTGCTCACCACTTTTCATATCTTTTACTGTTAACTTTCCAGATTTTATTTCATCCTCTCCTACCATAATAACAAATTGGACTCCTTTGTTATTTGCATAATTCATTTGCTTCTTAATCTTATCATTAGATGGATATAATTCAGAATTAATTTTATTTTTTCTTAATTCCTGAAGTAATTTTAAGCAATATTCAGATTCATTTTCTCCAAAATTTAAAAGCAGTACTTTGGATGAAACATCAATATTTTGAGGAAAAACAGCTAATTCTTCCATAACTAAATAAATTCTGTCAATTCCAAAAGAAATACCAACACCAGAAACATTATCTAATCCAAAAATACTAGTTAAATCATCATATCGTCCACCACCAGCAATACTACCAATTCCAACATCAGATGACTTAACTTCAAAAATTGCACCAGTGTAGTAATTTAACCCTCGTGCAAGTGAAATATCAAATTTTATATTTGAATTTTTAAGACCTAACTTTTCAATACTATTAAAAATAAAATTAATTTCAGATATTCCTTCTTGACCAATAGAAGAGTTTCCTATTAGAGAAGATAACTCACTTACATTTTGAATATTCAAGAATTTGTCAAGAGTGTCAATTTTTTCTTGATTTACTCCAATTTTTAATAATTCTTTCTTTACATTATCTATTCCAATTTTATCTATCTTATCAAGAATTATTACAAATTCATCAAAAAGATCTGAAGCAGACATCATTTCAATCATCGCAGAAAGTATCTTTCGATTATTAATTAAAATTTGAATATTTGGAATATCTAGTTCTGAAAAAATTTCATCACAAAGCTGAATTAATTCAATTTCATTAAGTAATGAATTAGAACCAATAACATCAGCGTCACATTGATAAAACTCCCTATATCTTCCTTTTTGAGGACGATCAGCTCTCCAAACATTTTGCATTTGATAACGCTTAAATGGAAAAGAAATGTCATTTTTATTATTAACTACAAATCTAGCAAATGGAACAGTTAAATCATACCTTAAAGCTTTACTAGCAATCTTTTTTGTAATAGATTTTGATGTTGTCTTATCATCAACATTAGTTTTTGAAAGAAAATCGCCAGAATTTAATACTTTAAAAATTAAACGATCCCCTTCATCGCCATACTTTCCTGTTAATGTTTCAATATTTTCCATTGAAGGCGTTTCAATAGGGGAATAACCAAAGCGTTCAAAACAAGATCTAACTTGCTTGAAAATATAATTTCTTCTAAACATTACTTTAGAATTAAAATCACGCGTTCCCTTTGGAATTCCAATATTTGCTTTCATAATCTGCAAATTTAACTAATTAAATATCTTTCCTGGATTTAAGATATTATTGGGGTCAAATATTTTTTTTATCTCTTTTTGAATTTCAATTTCTTTTTTAGAAAAAACAATATCAATATATGGTTTTTGAACTAATCCTATGCCATGTTCTCCACTGATTGTACCTCCTAAGTTTTTAGTAAGTGTAAATATTTCTCTGATTCCTTTATGTAATTTATTATTCCATTTTTTATCTGACATATCGCCTTTAATGATATTTACATGCAGATTACCATCTCCTGCATGGCCATAACAAACAGATTGAAAACCATATTTTTCCCCAATCTTTTTCACTCCCTTCAAAAGTTTTGGCAATTCAGCTCTGGGAACAACTGTATCTTCTTCCTTATATATTGAATTTGATTTTACCGCCTCGCCAACTAATCTTCTCATTTTCCATAATCTGTCCTTTTGTTCATTACTATCTGCTATTAAAATATCACCACAATTAAAATTATTTAAAACATCAGATATTTTTTCACAATCAACATATAATTGTTCTATGTCGTTACCATCAACCTCTATTAGCAAATGTGCCTGAACATTATCTTCTATTTTCATATTTATATCTGTATACTTTATTGTCCAATCTATTGCATCTCTTTCAATAAATTCTAGAGCTGATGGAGTTATACCACATATAAAAATAGCAGATACTGCTTTACATGCATTTTCAGCAGAATCAAAAGGAACAAGTAGCGTTATATCTTTTTTTGGCAAAGAGATTAGTTTAAAAACTATTTTTGTAATCACCCCTAAAGTACCTTCACTACCGACCATTAATGAAGTTAAGTCATATCCAGTTGAGTTCTTTAAAACATTAGCACCAGTCCATATAATTTCACCAGTAGGTAAAACAACCTCTAAATTCAAAACATAATCTTTTGTTACACCGTACTTTAATGCTTTTGGACCGCCAGAATTTTCAGCAAGATTACCGCCTAAAAAAGAACTTCCTTTACTTGCAGGGTCTGGAGGATAAAACAAACCTTTTTGTTCAACAGCATCTCTAAAAATTTGATTAATAACTCCTGGCTCAACAGTAGCTTGCATATTTCTTTCATCAATAGATATTATACTATTTAGATTTTCTGTAGATAATGCTACACCCCCCATTATAGGAAGCGAACCACCACTTAAACCTGTTCGTGCTCCACATGGTGTAACTGGTATCATTCTTTCATTACAATATTTTATTATTGCAGAAATTTCGTTTGTGTTATTTGGCTTTAAAACAATTGAAGGGTAAAACTTTAAATCTTCTGTCTCATCATGAGAATATTCATCTAAAGTTTTATCATCTAAAAAAACATTGTTATCTGAAATTGCTTTTTGAAAAAAAAATACATCATCATTGTTAATTTTAGAATAAATCATATCAGCATGTTTCAGACAAATTTAAGTAAATTAGCACCTTACAATTCAAAAAAATAATGAGAAAAATCTTATTTATATTTTTTTTATGTTTTTCTAGCATTTCATGCTTTTCACAATCTAAAGAAATTACTTTAGAAGATATTTGGCAGAATTATAACTTTTATCCAAAAAGCTACAGAGGTTTAAACTCAATGAATGATGGTGAATTTTACACTCAAATAAAAAATGGTGAGGAAGGGCAAGAAATTATTAAATACAGTTTTAAAAATGGAAAAAGAGTTGTTAGACTTTTTAAAAGCTCTGATTTTAAAATTAAAAGGATAAATAGCTATTCTTTAAGTAACGATGACAGATTAATGCTTCTAGCAACAGAAACAGAATCTATTTATAGATATTCTAAAAAAGCAATTTATTATGTTTTTAATATTCAAAATAACAAAATAAAAAAACTATCAGATAATAAAGTTAGATACCCTACCTTTTCTCCTGATGGAACAAAAGTTGCCTTCGTTTTTAAAAATAATCTCTACATCAAGGATATAACAAACGGAAAAGAAAATCAAATTACGTTTGATGGCAAAAAAAACAATATCATAAATGGAGCATCTGATTGGGTATATGAAGAAGAGTTTAAGCTTGTTAGAGGCTTTGATTGGTCAGCAGATAGTAGAACTATTGCTTTTTACAAATTTGACGAATCTCATGTAAAAGAATTTTCAATGGATAAGTTTAATGGGAATTTATACCCAACACAAGAAGTATTTAAATATCCAAAAGCAGGTGAAGCAAATTCAACTGTTAGTGTTTATTTATACAATATTGATGATGATGAAAAAAAATTAATTTACACCGAAGAAGATTATGAATACATCCCAAGAATAAAATGGTCAAATGATCCAAATATTTTAACTATGATTGGTTTAAACAGACATCAAAACAAGCTTGATTTTATTGTTGTTGATTCCAAAGATGGAAGCAATAGGGTGTTATTTACTGAAGAAGACAAATACTATATTGACATAAATGATAATTTAACTTTTTTACCTAATAACTTTTTTATATGGACTTCTGAAAAGAAAGGATATAATCATATTTATTTGAAAGGCCTTGATGGAAGTGAAGAGCAAATAACATCAGGATCATGGGAGGTTACTTCTTTTTATGGTCTTGACAGTGATAAAATGGAAATCTTTTTTTCTTCAACTGAAGATGGATCTATAAATAGATCTATATATTGTTTAGATCTAGACTCAGGTAAAAGAAAAAAACTGAGTACTCAAACAGGCACAAATTCAGCAAAATTTAGTAATGGATTAAAGTATTATATAAATACATATTCAAATGCCAACACCCCTCCTATTTTTACACTTCACAAAGCTGATGGTTCTCTAATCAAAACAATAGAAGATAATACAGAATTCCAAAACAAATTAGAAGAATATAATATATCAGAAAAAGAATTTATAACTATATATACTGACAATGCTGATTTAAATGCTTGGATAATTAAACCTCCAAATTTTGACGACAATAAAAAATATCCATTATTTATGTTTCTTTATGGAGGACCTGGATCTCAAAAAGTACTGAACAGATACGAAGGAAATAATTTTTATTGGTATCAAATGTTAGCTCAAAAAGGATATGTAATTGCCTGTGTAGACAATAGAGGAACTGGTGGAAAGGGGGCAGAATTTAAAAAAATGACATATAAAGAGCTAGGAAAATACGAAACAATTGATCAGATTGACGCAGCAAAATATTTTGGGAGTTTAAATTATATAGATGAAAAAAGAATTGGTATACAAGGATGGAGCTATGGAGGTTATATGTCATCTCTTGCAATAACTAAAGGAGCAGATGTATTTAATTTGGCAGTTGCTGTAGCACCTGTAACAAATTGGCGTTATTATGATAATATATACACAGAGAGATATATGCAAACTCCACAAGAAAATCCAAGCGGCTATGACGAAAATTCTCCAATTAATCATGTGGAAAAACTTAAGGGTAAGTATTTATTAATTCATGGCACTGCAGATGACAATGTACATGTTCAAAACACCTATGAAATGTCATCAGCATTGGTAAGAGCTAATAAACAGTTTGATTTATTTGTATACCCAGATAAAAATCATGGTATTTATGGTAAAAACACAAGATATCATCTCTACAAAAAAATAACTAACTTCATCTTAGACAATTTATAATTGTTTTATTAAATTCGGCAACTTAAAACCTAATAACAAAACAAATTATGATTCAATTAATTGGTTATGTGCTATTTACTGCCCTAATTTTAATTATTGCAAAAGCATACTTAGATAAAAAAGGACATCCAAAAGCACTATTTTATTTATTCTTTGCTGAAATGTGGGAACGTTTCTCATTTTATGGGATGAGAGCACTTCTTACTCTTTATTTAATAAAAGATTTTTATCAAGATCTCCAGAATAATGAAGAAATTGCTTATGGGATATATGCCGCTTATGGCGCACTAGTTTATTTAACCCCGCTTCTAGGAGGATATCTTGCAGATAAGTATATTGGTTACAGAAAATCTATTCTTTTTGGTGGTATTCTTATGGCCCTTGGACACTTCTTTATGGCTTTTCCAACAGAGTTTTTTTTCTATGGTGCACTAGGGTTATTAATCATGGGTAACGGATTTTTCAAACCAAACATTTCAACTTTAGTTGGATCACTCTATGAAGAAGGAGATATTAAAAGAGATGGAGGTTTTACTATTTTCTATATGGGAATTAATCTTGGTGCTATGATTGCCCCATTATTTTGTGGATATTTAGGAGAAGTCTATGGATGGCACTATGGATTTGGTGCGGCTGGATTAGGAATGCTTGCAGGCTTAATTGTTTTTTGGAAAGGTATACAAGCTAATGTTTTAGGAGATAAAGGATTACAGCCAACTGAATACATTAACAAAAAAATATCTGGAATTTCAATAACTAATATTATATACATATTAGGTTTCGTACTCGTACCAGTTTTTGCATACTTAATTGTTCTAGACAAAGACTCGCAAGTTCTTGGAAATGTTTTAACAATAGTAGGGCTTGCTGTATTAGCTTATGTTGGATATATAATTTTTGATTATAAAGTTGTTAAGAAAGACCACCAAAGTGGGGATAGACTTATTGCAATAATGATTTTAGCAGTTTTTTGCACAATATTTTGGGCCTGTTTTGAACAAGCAGGTAGTTCTATTACAGTTTGGGCTGATAAATGTGTTAATCTTGTTGGGATGAATGCATCCCAAACTAATGCAATCAATCCAGCTTACATTGTTCTTTTAGCGATTCCATTTAGTTGGTTATGGACTAAGTTAGGAGATATAAAACGTAATCCAAATACGCCAATTAAATTTGCTTTAGGAATTTTTCAACTTGGTCTTGGATTTTTGATTTTTGCTTCTACAGCTCATTTTATTGGAGAAAATGGAAAAGTACCTTTTCTTTTTGTTTTTCTTGGTTACTTTTTAATTACAACAGGAGAATTATTTCTTTCTCCAATTGGTTTATCAAAAGTAACCGAATTATCTCCTAAGAAAATTGCAGCTTTTATGATGGGTGTATGGTTTATATCCTCAACATTTGCACATTACATTTCAGGACAAATTGCAAAACTTACTACCACTGGAGGCTCTAATGAAAGTAATTGGCTTTCAGATTTAACTGATTGGTTTATGGGCTATCCTGACATTTCAAATGAGTTAGTTGCAACTGTAATTCAGTACAATAGTATTTACGGTCAAATTGGTTTTGTCACAATATTTATAGCTATCTTCGTTGTTATTATATCTCCATACATTAAAAAATTAATGCATGGTATTCACTAAAATTAAAAATATGAAAAAATTAATCTCAATATTATTATTATTTCTAACTATAAATGTATTTGCTCAAGAAGGAGAATTAGATTGGCATACAGATGTTAATAAAGCTATTGAATTATCAATAGAAAGTGAAAAACCATTATTTATGTTCTTTACTGGAAGTGATTGGTGTGGATGGTGTATTAGATTACAGAAAGAAGTTTTCTTTAAGCCTGATTTTGTTAAATGGGCAAAAGAAAATTTAATTCTTGTTGAACTTGACTTCCCAAGAAGAAAAAAACTTGATGATTCTCTCAAACAACAAAACGACAACCTAAGACAAATGTTTGCAGTTAGAGGTTATCCAACTGGTTGGTTTGTTGTTCCAGAAATTGAGGATAAAAAAGTAAATTTTAAAAGACTTGGCTCACAAGGTTATGTTGCTGGGGGTCCTACAAATTGGATTAATGGTGCAAATAAAATTCTTAGCAAGAAGTAAATGAAGAAACTCCTTTTCTTACTTTCATTTATTCCATTACTTTCATTTTCCCAAGGAAAACCTATTAATTCAATAAACTGGGTTTCTCTTTCAGAAGCAGAAAAATATTCTGAAAAGTATAATAAGAATATGTTGATCTATTTTTACAGAAATAATTGTGATTATTGTAAAAGAATGAAAAATGAAGTTCTTTCAGATCCACAAATTATAAAGCTTATTAACGAAAACTTCTTTCCTGTAAAATTAGATGGTAAAAGCAAAAATCCGATTATGTATAATGGGAAAAAATACATTAATGATGTTTCTATTGAAGAAGATCCCAACTCAACATGGAGACACAATCTATTTTTTGAATTAGTTTCTCCAACAAAAGGAAATTTTTATTGGCCTACTATTGTTATTGTAGATGGGGAAAATAAAAAAGTTGCTCAACTTCCAGGATTTAAATCTAAACAACAACTACTTAGAAGTCTTGGTAGATTAAAATAAAAAAGAGCTGATTTAATCAACTCTTTTTTTTGGGTGGCTGATGGGATTCGAACCCACGACTCCCGGCACCACAAACCAGTGCTCTAACCAACTGAGCTACAACCACCATTTAAATCTGCAAATATATATTAATATTCATTAATCCTAAATAACTTATTTATATTTGTTTAATGAAAAATTCTTCTTTAAATAAAACTACTTTATGTGTTGAAGGAATTACCTGCAATAATTGCGCCGCAGGCATAAAAAAACATCTTGAAAACAACTCTGTAGTTGATGTAAATGTAAATTTTTCTTTAGGGGAAGTAAGTTTTAATATAGATCAAAAAAATTCAATTAGTAAAGTTATTTCCTTAATTGAACAAATTGGCTTTAAAGTTAAAATAGATAATCAAAAAATAAATAAATTTTCAAAAGTTGAAATTTTATTTTTAATATCATTAATCTTTACTCTTCCTTTAATCTTACATATGTTTTTGGATCATAGCAATATTTTACATAACCCAATAATTCAAGTTAGTTTATGTATTCCTGTTTATCTTATTGGAATCCATTACTTTGGTAAAAGCGCAGTTAAATCTCTTAAAATTGGTGTCCCAAATATGGATGTTTTAATTTTTATGGGAAGTTCTGCGGCTTTTTTTTACAGCATTTATGGATGGTGGTACTTCTATGGTACAAATGAGGTGAATAATTATATGTTTTTTGAAACGGCAGCAACTATAATAACTCTTGTTTTACTTGGAAACGTTTTAGAACATAGATCTGTAAAACAAACTACAACAGCCTTGCAGGATTTATATAAAATTCAAAAAACATCAGCAAAAAAGATTGTTGAAGGAAAAATAGTTGAAATAGATTTTAATGAAATTAAAAAGAATGATGTCTTGGTAGTTAATATTGGCGATAGAATACCGATTGATGGTAAAGTTGTCTGGGGAAATTGTTCTGTTGATGAATCAATGATAACTGGTGAAAGTTTACCAGTTTCAAAAGAAATAAATTCTGATGTAATTGGTGGCACAATACTAAATTCGGGAAGTATAAAAATTCTAGTAACAAATATTGGAAATGATACTATTCTATCGCAAATTATTAACCTTGTTAAAGATGCACAAAAAGATCATCCAAATATTCAAAAACTTGGAGATAAAGTAAGTTCTATTTTTGTACCAATTGTAATTTTGATATCTATTGGAACATACTTTATTTCACACTTTATTTTTGACATTGATTCAGTTGATGCTTTTTTAAGATCAATTGCTGTTTTAGTAATTTCTTGTCCATGTGCTATGGGGCTAGCTACACCAACAGCAATTATGGTTGGAATAGGTCGTGCCGCAAAAAATGGAATCTTAATAAAAGGAGGTATAACTCTTGAAAAAATTGGAAAAATTAAAAATATTGCATTTGACAAAACAGGAACTATTACAACTGGTAAATTTAAAATAGCTCAACTAAATATTATTTCTGGAGATGAATATGAGATCAAAAATATAATATATAATCTAGAAAAACATTCATCACATCCTATTGCAAATTCAATTATAAATGAGTTATCAGATTATTCAAAAGAATTAAAATTGAATGATATTTATGAAAAGAATGGTTTTGGAATTTCTGCTTCCTTTAATGGATCCTCATATTTTATTGGTAAAAACTTCGATGAAAGCAAAGATCAAAAATTCGATATATATTTAAAGAAGGATAATAAAATTATAGCTACAATTGATATTAAAGATGAAATTAAAAAAGGAACTAAAGAAGTATTTAAAAATCTCAAAGAAAATAAATATACAACGACATTGATTAGTGGAGATCATAAAGAAAAATGTGATCAACTAAATCAAATTCTTTCATTTAATAAAGTTTATTCAAATCAACTTCCTGAGGAAAAATTAAAAATTATTGAAAAACTAAATATAAATAACGATACAATTATGCTTGGAGATGGAATAAATGATGCTCCTGCCCTTTCTAAGGCATTTCTTGGAATTTCTTTAGGTAATGCTAGTCAAATTGCTCAACAATCTTCTGAAATTATTCTTTTAAATAAGGATAATCTTAATCAGCTTCCAAAAGTACTTAAAATTGGAAAACACACGTTGAAAACCATAAAACAAAATTTATTTTGGGCTTTTTCCTACAATATAATTGCAATACCTATAGCGTGTCTTGGATATTTAAATCCAATGTGGGCAGCATTATTTATGGCTTTTTCAGATATTGTTGTAATAGGAAACTCCATTAGATTAAAATTTAAGAAAATTTTTTAGTATTATTACAGAAGCATATTTAACAAAAACAATTATTATGAAAAAAACTTTTACATATCTAGCCATAATTTTATTTTGTGGCTCTTTAAATGCACAGATTTCGCCTCTCAAAATTAAAAATGGAGATGTTAGTTCAAAAGCTCCATTAGTTAAGATTGGTGGAAGTGAAGCATTAAGTAATTTAATTACTAACCCAAACCCAAATACATTAGCATTAAAAAATTCAAATACAATTGATGATGTTAGAATTGGAACAACTACATATGATTTGCAATCTAATGCTTCTGTAGATAATAGACTAATAAGACATAGTAATGGAACTATTTCTGCAACTTGGACTATGAGTGCTCAATTTGCTGCAGCATATTCTGACAGAGGAACTGGTTATAATTTCCATGATGGCTCTTCGTGGGGACCAGATCCAACTGCAAGACTAGAATCATCAAGAGGTGGGTGGCCTTCAGTTTTAGCAACAGGATCTGGAAAAGAAATTGCTATTACTCACAATACTGATAATGGGTATCTTCTGATGACTCATCGCCCAAGCGTTGGTTCTGGAACATGGACTGAACAAATTATATCATCAATGGATAGTAATGGTGTATACACTGACATTATTTGGAATAGAGCTGTTATTGGAGGGTCTAATAATGAAACTATTCATATGGTGGGAGTTATTGCTCCATCTGGTCTTGGAGGAACAATTTGGAATGGCCTTGATGGGGCTCTTGTATATTACAGATCTCAAGATGGTGGAGACACATGGGATATTCAGGATATGCAACTTCCTACTCTTGACACAAGTAAGTATACTGGATTCAATGGTGATGATTATGCTATTGCAGCTCAAGGAGAAACAGTTGTTGTTGCTTATTTTGGAGGATGGGATGACTCAGTTATTCTTAAGTCAACAGATAATGGAAATACTTGGAACGAAACTGTTTTCCTAGATTTTCCAGTTGATAAATATGTAAATGACTCAGGACTAGATATTGATGGAGATGGAGTAATGGACACACTATATACTGCTGATGGTGCTGGAACAGTTATCCTAGATGCAAATGGTGATGCTCATGTATTCTTTGGAAATATGAGAGTTTTAGATGCAGACCTTTCCGATGGAAACACTTCATATTTTGGAGGAACAAGTGGGCTAATGTATTGGAATGAAAGTATGGGTCCAGATGATGCATCAAATTCAATTATTAATGCATCTTTATGGTATAGTCAAGTTCCACAAATGATTGCTTCTGCTCAAGATCTTGATGGTGATGGAATTTTAAATTATGTTGGTATACCTACTTATTACTTATCAGTTGATTGTATGCCAAGTGCAGGAATTGATAATCAAGGAAATATTTTTGTTTCATATTCATCACTTATGGAGAATGTTGATAATGGTTCACAAAACTTCAGACATGTTCATGTTGTAAAAAGTATGGATGGTGGTACAAACTGGAGTGCTCCAAAAGATGTTACGGAATGGACAGATTGGGGAGGTGCTCAAGAGTGTGTTTTTGCAAGAATGGATAGAAATGTCGATGACAAAATTAGACTTATCTACCAAAAAGATTTTGAGCCTGGACTTGCTGTTAGAGGTGATGAAGATATAATTGACATGAACGAAATAAGATACCTAGAGCTAGATACTACTGAATTAAGTGGTACATCAACAGGAGTTACAAATAATACTTTCGATATTAAATTTTCTGTATATCCTAACCCTGCAAAAAATAATGTTACTATTAATTTTATAAGTCAAAGCAATAAGAAAACTAATTTAGTATTAACTGATATGCTTGGTAAAAGAGTTAAAGAATTTTTAATTAATACAGTTAATGGTATTAACAGTATAAATTTAGATTTAGTTGATCTAAACGAAGGAGTTTATTTTATAAACTTTAATAATAATAACATAAAATCTTCTAAAAAATTAGTTGTAACTAAATAATTAAAAACATTAATTGATTAAAAAAACCGGATATAAATCCGGTTTTTTTATTTTATATCGTTTAGAAGATTAACTTTAGGTAATTGATGTGCAATAAAACCTTCTGCATAATCACAAAATGTTTGTCTACCTAAATCTTTTGCTCGGTATTCAATACTTTCAAAAAATGATTTTGAAGAAATAACAGTATCTGTTTCAGTAGAATCTGGGTCATAAAATTGAGATTTATATTGCTTTATAACTTCAATTTTTTTATTAAAATAATCAGAAATATCTACAACAAAATCTGGAATAAGATTGTTGAATTGTATGTAATGATAAATTGCTTTTGGTCTCCATACATCTTGATTGGTATCAATTTTTTCGAGTCCTGAGAGGAAGCAAGCATCTATTGTTAATTGAGAAGCTCGACCGTGGTCAGGATGTCTATCGGATGGTGCATTTGTTAAAACAATTTCTGGCTGATATTTTCTTATCATTTTTATTAAAGCTTTCTTATGAAAATTATCATTTTGGAAAAAACCATCTTTAAAATTCAAATTTTCTCTAATACTTAAACCCATCAAATTTGCTGCATTTTGAGCTTCATTTAATCTAATTTCTGAGCTACCCCTTGTTCCTAGATCACCAGTAGTAAAATCAATAATACCAACTTTATTTCCCGAAGAGATATGCTTAATTAGAGTTCCTCCACAACCTAGCTCAATATCGTCTGGGTGAGCACCAAAAGCAAGAATATCTAATTTCATTGATAGTGTTTTTTGTATTTTAATCTGGCAAAAATAGCAGTTAAAATTGTTATTCCAACCAGATAATATACGAAATTTGGTATAGGCATTGGATCTCCAGCAGCATATGAATGTAGTCCGGATAAGTAGTAATTAACACCAAAATAAGTCATTATAATTGACCATATGCCTACTAGTGTTGCTAAATTAAAGGTGAATATACCAGCAA
Source organism: Flavobacteriales bacterium (assembly GCA_045561575.1). Taxonomy (GTDB): domain Bacteria; phylum Bacteroidota; class Bacteroidia; order Flavobacteriales; family BACL11. The sequence continues at coordinate 16,984 of JBJKXM010000031.1, read as the reverse complement.
GAGCAGGTATTAATCTCATATGTAAGATAAAAGCATAAACCAAAACACTTACCAATGCCCAAGTTTCTTTTGGATCCCATCCCCAATATCTCCCCCATGATTCGTTAGCCCAAACTCCACCTAAGAATGTGCCTATTGTCAGCATAAATAATCCAATTGTTATAGATTTTTCATTGATGAGAGTTAGTTCCTTAATAGTATTTAAAAGCTTCTGTTTTGTTTCATTATTTGTAAAAATTATCAAACACAATGAGAAAAATCCTAGTACAGCTCCTAAAGCTAAAAATCCGTAACTAGCAGTTATTATAGAAACATGAATCATTAACCAATATGAATTTAAAACAGGAACTATATTAGTAATTTCAGGATCCAACCAATTTAAATGTGCTACCATCAAGAATAATGAAGTAACTAATGTTGTTGCTGCTAAAGTTAACATGGATCGTTTACTGAATATAATACCAGACAACATTGTCGCCCAAGAGATATATATCATCGATTCATACCCATTACTCCAAGGAGCATGGCCAGAAATTATCCATCGAGATGCCAACCCTAAAGTTTGATAAATGAATCCGAGAATAATAAACCATTTAATAACACTTACTAGTACCACTAAAATATTTGGATTAAAAATTCTAATTATTAAAACAATTAAAAATATAAACCCAACAATAAAATAATACATAAAAAGATTAGAAAAAATATTTAGTTTATTATACAAAACTTCTAATTCAACTTTATAATCTTTGGGCATAACTTGTTTTCCATATATGTTTTGAAATCTAGAAATATATGATACTACACTATCACAAGTAACCCAATTATCATCTACAAATGCTCTATCAAGAGCGTTCATATACATGTAGATAATATTTGTTACAAATAATGAATCTTTTCCTGAGAAAAAACTATTTTCTCTTGCTGTAAACCAAGTATTGTTTGAATCATTTGCAAGCGGAAAAAATCTAAAAATATCACCATTATAAATTGTAAAGCAAATATTTACTCTTTCATCAACTGTAAGAACATCTTTATCAAACTTATCTCTATTAATTGGAGCCTTTGAGTTTACCCGATCAACTTCATCTTTTAAAATATAATCTCCATTTTCAGTAAAAAAAGTTCTAAATGATACTCTATTTTCTTCAGTTTGAAGTAATAATTTTAATTTATCGTGACTTATTTTAATCATTGGCACATTACTCCATAATTTTGGGTTCTTCATCATACCAACAACAACCTGAGTTGCATTTTGATCTATAATATTATCTTTTCGGGAAACTTTTCTTAAAAATTCTGAACAAACAGTATTAACTGGCTTAATTCTTCCTCCATTATCCTGTACAAGTAGTTTTTCAAAATTTTTGATATGAACTGAATTAATTGTATTTGAAATTAATAAGCTATCAATATTATTATCTGCATTAAGATTGAGAGAAAATAACACTCCTAAAAAGAATAAGACAACTTTGCCTTTGACTTTATTTAGTTGTTTATTTAAAAATGCAAATCTTGTTTTTGAAGTAAAGAAAACCATGATCATTCCTAATGCAAGTAAAAAATAACCAATATAACTAACCACAGTACCTAACATATCGTGATTTACTGATAAAATAGTACCCCCTTCGTCCTGATCATAAGATGATTGGAAAAAACGGTAACCTCTATAATCAAGGACATTATTCATGAAGATCCTATGATCTTCAACGTAACTTCCATCTTTGACTGTAACTTCTGCTGCAAAAGATGAAGGACTTTGTGAGCCTGGATATCTTTCTAATTGAAAATCTCTTAACATTATTCTAAAAGGTGTTGTGTAATTTTTAGAACCATATGCTAAGTTGAAATAGAGTCCTCCTACATTATGTTCCTCAAAATTTGAAGTAAAGCCTTTACCTCCATATAAGGTTACTTCTTGTGATTCATCATTACATGTAATTTTTACCTTCAAAGCATCATTACTTCCGTCTTTCATTACATCAGAACTACTATAAATATCCATTTTACCCTTTTCAATAACTTCTTTTAGAACAAAATTTAATTCATTAGCTGAATAAAGTGTTCTTCTAGATAATATAAAATCGTTATTGGCAGGAAATAAATCTGTAGAACGATCACTCATTTTCATTGAACTTATTTCATATGTTGAATTACATGAAAGCAAACTATCTACAGATGTAATATTAATTGCACCATCAAGAGGATTGTTAAACGTAAAGACATTATTTTTAATTTTCTTTTGTTCAAAGTTTTTAAGATATTCTGATTGCATTCCATCATCTCCTGGCACTACTAAATGAAGCGTTTTAACACCGTCATCAGCACTAATAAAAGTATCTCTAACGTTCGGAAAAAAACCAACATATTCAACTGAAATTTCATTATCTAAAAAATCAAGTGGCAGCCTAAAATTATTATTAGAAATTGCAGAAAGAAATAGTTTTTTGTCATAGTCTAGTTGTAATTTCCTGTCATCAACTCTAATTTGAAGAAATACATCATCGGAGACAATAATATTTGACTCCTCTCCTTCTCTAATATGCATCATCCCTTCAAAACTGTGGTATCTTGTTATTGCAGAACCAATCAGTATTATAATGAATGACAAATGAAATGTTAAAACAGCAAGTTTTTCTTTTCTGAAAAGATTATATCTTTTTAAATTATAAATCAAATTGATTAAAAGCATAAAAAGTATTAGCTCAAACCACCATTTTGAATATATTAATGCTTTAGCACTTACTCGACCAAAATCATTTTCAATAAATGTAGCAATACCAATAACTGCTGCGAAAACAATTATAAGAATTGAAGCTAATTTAACAGATAATAAAAATTTAAAGAGACTCTTAAGCATTAAAAAAAAATGAATTACAAATTTACAATATGTTTACTAATTTTGATTTAAAAATTATTAGATATCTTTAAGATATATATTTAAAATATTTAAATCGGAAATGATTAAAATTCTACTAGTTGGAACTGGAAATGTTGCAACACAGCTTGCCAAAAATTTAGATGTTGAAAAATACCAGATTAATCAAATTTTCAGTAGAAATAAAAAAAATGCAGAACCATTAATAGAATTTTTAAATTGTCATTGGTCAAATGATCCAAAAAAAATTTTAGGATCTGACATGACTATTATAGCTATTTCTGACGACAATATTAAAAGCGTTCTACCATTACTACCTAAAATACCAACAATGCATACCTCTGGAAGTATTGATATGAAAATTTTAGATGAATACTTTGATAATTATGGTGTGTTTTATCCCTTGCAAACTTTTAAGAAAAACACAGCAATAAATCTTAACAACACCCCATTTTTAATTGAAGGAAATAATAAAGACATTGAAGAAAATATTTTTGAATTAGCAAGTAGTTTCTCTAACAAAGTATATAAAATAAATTCCTTAACTAGATTAAAAATTCATTTGTCAGCAGTATTTGCTTGCAACTTTAGTAACCACATGATGGTTCTTGGAAAAAAAATATCTGAAGAATCAAATTTTGATTTTTCTTTGCTTTTACCATTGATTAAAAAAACATTTAGTCAAATTCATAATAACCCATTAAAACTTCAGACTGGACCTGCTGTAAGAGAAGATAAAAAAGTAATGGATAAACATTTAGAAATTATTCAAGATGAAAATATAAAATTGATTTATAAATTAATTAGTGAAAGTATCATAAAAACTAAAGATGAAAATATTTAATTTTATAAAGCTCACAAGACCTCAGAATTTACTAATAATCATTTTTCTTCAATGTATTATCAAAATATTTCTTATTGACCAATTCATTAAAGAATCAGCACTAACAAATTTTAATTTTTCACTCTTTTTACTTAGTACTGTATTAATAACTGCTGCTGGCTATATAATAAATGATATTTATGATGAGAAAATTGATGAGATAAATAAAAATGATTCCAGAATTATTAATAAAAAAATCAAATCAAGTAGTGCAATTACATGGTATTTAGCTTTTAATTTAATTTCATTAATAATGATTTTATATGTTGCATGGCAAATCCAAAAACCGATATTTAGTTTAATTTTCGTTTATTCAATTTTTTTATTGTGGAAATATTCAAAAGAATTAAAAACAAAGTTTTTAAGGGGTAATATTGTTGTTAGTTGGTTAATTGCTCTATCAATAATAAATCTCGCTTTATTTGACGTTGTTCCTGTTTTAAGAAATGATAATTCGTCCATAATAATTTTTAAAGTAATAATTATTTATGCTGTATTCTCTTTTTTAATTACACTTTCAAGAGAAATCATTAAAGATACTGAAGACAAAGACGGAGATCAAATACAAAATGCAAAAACTTTAATTATTCAATTAGGGTTAGAGAAGACAAAAATTGTAATAAACGCTATAAATATTTTAGTCCTTACATTAGTAGCTTGTTGGCAATATTTTCAGTATAGTCTTTCTTTAACTAGCTTTGAAAATGATCAAAAAATTGAAATCTGGGGAACAGATTTTAACTCTATTATTTACACATGTGTTTTACAAGTTTTTTTACTTTTTTTAATCATTAAAACATTTTATGCCAAATCAAAAGAAGAATTTTCTTTTATTAGCAGACTTTCAAAAATTATCATGATTATTGGAATATTGTCAATTATAGTTTTTACTAAAAACTTTATTTAATGTTAATTGAAAAATTAAAAAATTATAATATTATTTTGGGTTCAAACTCACCTAGAAGAAAAAAAATCATCGAAGAAATAGGCTTTAAAGTAAATGTTTTAGCTTCAAATATTGATGAATCTTATGAAAATAGCTTAGAATCAAAATTAGTCCCAATTTATTTAGCTAAAAAAAAATCTAAGGCATTAAAAAATAAAATTAAAACAAATGATATTTTAATTACCGCCGATACTGTTGTTTTGTACAATAACAAAATACTATCAAAACCAATTAATAAAGAAGATGCTAAAAAAACATTACTTCAACTTTCATCGAATACTCATCAAGTCATAACTGGAGTTTGTATCACAACCATTAATAAAAACATTTCTTTTTCATCTACTACTGAGGTAACATTTAATAAGATTGATGAAGGAGAAATAGAGTTTTATATTAATAACTACAAACCTTTTGACAAAGCTGGATCATATGGAATACAGGAATGGATGGGGCTTATTGGAATAAAAGAAATAAAGGGTTCTTATTCTAACGTAGTTGGATTACCCTCCTCTAGATTATATCATGAACTAAAAAAGCTGTTTTAGTATTACTTTGTTATCTTTGTGAAAAATAATTCGATGAATAAAAGTAATTTATTTTTTTTCATAATTCTTACTCTTGGTTTTTTTTGCTTTAGTGGATGTACTCCTGTTAGCAAAATTACTTACATGAATAGCATAAATAAAGAAGGGTGGGGAATTTCTCCTATTCCTCCAAAACATAAAATTGAAATTGGTGATATTTTAATGATAAAAGTTATTAGTAGAAATGAAGAGTCAAATAAATTATTTAATGTTGAAACAAATACTAATAACGCAAATACTACCACTACAGCTGCTAATTTATATTTAAATGGATTTACAGTTAATCAAGAAGGAAATATTGACCTTCCTAATGTAGGGAGAGTTAACCTAGTAAATCAAACTTTAGACCAAGCAAAAGAAACAATTACGACTTTAGCAAGAGAATATATTATTGAACCATTTGTTGTTGTAAAACTTGCAAATTTTGAAGTTACAGTTCTTGGTGAAGTAAACAACCCAGGAACATATCCTGTTTATAAAGAAAATCTTACCATTTTTGATGCATTAGCTATGGCAGGCGATATAAATGATTATGGAAATTTAAGAAAGGTAAAAATTGTCAGATCCAATAACAATAAGAAAAAAGTTTATTTCTTTGACTTAACTGAAAGTAAAATTTTAGAATCAAATTTTTATTATTTAAATAACAAGGATTTAGTTTATGTACAGCCAACTAAATTTAAAGGATTAAAAAAATCACAATCACAAATTTTATTATCAAGTTTAACAACTTTTGCAGTACTTTTTAATGCTTTCATAAATTTCAGACAAGATTAAAATGAACAACGAAGAGACACAAATACAAGAAGAAAAGGTTGATTTAAAAGGACTATTTTACAGATACTACAGTCACTGGTATTATTTTCTTGCTTCTATATTCATTTTTTCAATAATTGCATTTGCTTATATAAGATATACTACTCCTGTTTATAGTGTTTCTAGCACATTACTAATTAGAGATGACAACAATACTCAATTAGGAGCTGAAAATATCTTAGAAGGAATGGAGCTTTTTAGTGGTAAAACAAATATAAATAATGAAATTGTTGTTTTAAAATCATTTTCTCTCATTAATCAAGTTGTAAATGATCTTGGTTTAGGGGTCTCATATTTTCAGCACGGCTTTCTTCAAAGCAATGAACTTTATCAAAATACTCCTTTTCTTGTTAAAGTGGATTCCAACTATCATCAAATAGTAAACTCGGAGTTTAGAATTAAAATAATTGATGAAAAAACATATAACTTATCATGTTCTATAGATGATTTACACACTTATGATTTAAAAACTGACAGATTAAATAAAAATACAAGTGTTAATATTGATATTGATGACAATTTCAATTTTGGACAACAAATCAAGACAAAATTCTTTTCATTCAAATTAGTTAAATCAAAAGCATTTAATATCAATTCAATTTTAGAAAATGAAAAAGATTTTTCATTTAAACTTCATCAAAGGTCTAAACTTGTAGCTAAATATATTGAAGCAGTAGCGATAAATCCAATCAATAAGGAAACCTCAGTACTAAAATTAAAAATTAATGGTGAAAATCCTGGAAAAAGTATTAATTTTTTAAATAAGCTTAACGAAAAATATATTGATTATGGCCTAAATGATAAAAACAATATGGCTATCAATACAATTTCTTTTATTGATGAACAATTAAGTTTAATCAAGGATTCTCTTTTAATTATTGAAAATAATTTAGAACAATTTAAAAGAAAGCATCCAAATATTGAAAATATTGAAGAAGAATATGGAGTATTTTTCCAAAAACAGAAGGTTGAAAATTTATTAGCAGAACAAGAAGTAAATATTAAGTATTACTCTTCTCTATTAAATTATTTGTCAGAAAATAAATATGAAAATAAAATTGTTTCTCCTACTTCCATGGGAATAACAAATCCAGAACTAAATACATTAATTAATCAATTGCTCCAACTAACTGCTAGAAAAAGTGATTTAGAACTTACTACAACACAAAAAAACCCAACATATATTTCTGTAATATCTCAAATAAAAAACACAAAAGAAGTCTTAATTGAAAATCTTAAAAATTTAATTTCTAACACAGAAATATATCAAGAAGATCTTTTAAAAAGACAAGGAGATTTTAATTCTAAAATAAATTCTTTACCAAAACACCAAAAAGAATATATAAATTTAAAAAGAGAGTTTTTATATAACGAACAAACATTAGTCTATTTACAGAATAAAAAATACGAAGCATCTTTAGCAAAAGCAGGAACTGAATCTGATCATAAAGTAATAGACTATGCAAGACTAGATAGTGAAACTCCAATCAGTCCAAAAACATCAGTTACTTACTTTTTATGTCTCCTTTTAGGAATTTTTGTGCCTATTATTTTTATTTCTCTTAAAGAATTTTTCAATAATACAATAAGAAGTAAAAAAGATTTACAAATGCACTCAAGGATTCCGATTCTTGGATTAATTGGGCATAGCGAAAAATTAACAAGTTTGATTGTTCCAGCAAATTCAAAGTCAGTTATTTCAGAATCTTTCAGGTCAATCAGAACAAATATTCAATATCTAGCTATTGATAAAACAAAAAAGGTAATAACGGTGACCTCATCTATTGGAGGTGAGGGTAAAACCTTTTGTTCTATGAACTTAGCATCAATTTTTGCTCTTTCTGGACATAAGACTGTTTTAATCGGTGCTGATCTTAGAAAACCTAAGCTTGATCTAGAATTTAAAACTGATAATAAATTAGGACTTAGTAATTACCTTATTAACAAAGCTACTCTTGCTGAAGCAACAAATAAAACCGATGTTGAGCATTTAGATATTATTCTATCAGGTCCTACTCCACCAAATCCAGCGGAATTACTTGATAGTAGTAAAATGAAAGATTTAATTAAGGAATTAAATAAGAAATATGACTATGTAATTATTGACACTCCTCCTATTGGATTAGTAACTGATGGTGTCATACTGATGAAAAATGCAGATATTAATCTTTATGTTGTAAGACATAATTATACAAATCATCAAGCTCTTGCTGTTGTAAACTCATTATATGATAATAATCAAATAGAAAACTTACATATCATTATAAACGATTATCAAAATAATATTGCAAGTTATGGATATGGTTATGGATATAGTTATGGTTACGGATATGGTTATGGAGGTGGATATGGATATTATGAAGAGGATAATAAGTCCTAATTAAATAATTCAGTCATCAAATCAAATTCTGAAATACCTTTTTTACTTGCATTATCCCCAATTCTTTTTTTAATTTTTTTACTCTCATTCAATGTATATATTTACGGTGATGAATCATTAGGAGGGCCAAATCAAATTGCTTTATTATTATCAGCTAGTTTAGCAGTTTTAATTGGTGTTTTTAACGGAAAAAAATGGAAAAACATAATTGACACAATTAGTAAAAGTATAAGTTCTACGACCTCTGCTATTATAATTTTACTTTTAATAGGATCTCTTACTGGAACTTGGCTAATAAGCGGTATTGTACCGGCTATGATATTTTATGGATTACAAATTCTAAACCCTGAGTATTTTTTAATTGCCTCATCTGTGATTTGTGCAATAGTTTCTTTAGCATCAGGAAGTTCTTGGTCCACAATTGCTACTGTTGGAATTGCATTAATTGGAATAGGACAAGTTCTTGGGATTTCTGAAGGTTTAATTGCAGGCTCAATAATTTCAGGAGCATACTTTGGTGATAAAATGTCTCCACTATCCGACACTACTAATCTGGCTGCTGCTATGTCTTCTAGTGATTTGTTTTCGCATATTAAATATATGATGTATACAACTATTCCAAGTTTTATTATTACTTTGATTATATTCTTTTTTATTGGTCTTAATATAGAAACAACTACAAACCAAAATATCGATGATTTATTATTTGCATTAAATTCTAAATTTCAACTTAATTATTGGCTATTTACAGTTCCATTAACGGTAGTGGTTCTAATTATAAAGAAAACACCTGCAATTCCGGCACTTCTATCAGGCATTCTTCTTGGTGCTTTATTTGCTATCATTTTTCAACCACAAATCGTTCTAGAAATAAGTCAAACAAATTCGTTAAATTTTGGAGTATATTATAATGTTATTATGAATGCTATTTCATCTGACATTCAAATAAACACAGATAATCAATTAATGAATAATTTATTAAACAGTGGAGGGATGAAAGGAATGTTGAGTACTATATGGTTAGTTATTTGTGCTATGAGTTTTGGTGGTGCTATGCAGGCAACAAAACTTTTAAATAGAATAAGTGAACCTATAATAAATTATGCTAGATCAACTGGCTCTTTGATTGCAACAACATCTGGAACCTGTATATTTTTTAATTTAACTACAGCTGATCAATATTTAAGTATTGTTGTTCCAGGTAAAATGTTTGAAGATAGCTTTAAGAAAAAAGGTCTAGCTCCAGAAAACTTGAGTAGAACTCTTGAAGATAGTGGTACCGTTACTTCTGTTTTGATCCCATGGAATACCTGTGGTGCTGCTCAATCTGCAGTACTTGGAGTTGCAACAATTACTTATCTTCCTTTTTGTTTTTTTAATTTAATAAGTCCAATTATGACAATTATATTTGGATATATAAAATTTAAGATTAAAAGAATTAATTAAAAATCTCCTTGATTTTTTGTATTGTATAATCAATTTCTTCTTTAGTGTTATATCTGCTAAAAGAAAATCTAACACCAGTTCTATTATTGTCCTTGCAAACTTCATCTAAAACATGTGACCCAGACATATTTCCAGCTGAACAAGCACTTCCCCCTGAACAAGATATACCATGTATGTCTAAGTTAAAAAGTAACATTTCAGATTCAGATATCTTTGGAAAACTAACACTTAAGATTTTAAATAAACTATTTTCAAAGTCAATACAATTTGCATTGAATTTGATATCCTTAATATTTTTAGATAATTGATCAATCATGTATTTCTTTATTTCTGAAATATAAATTTTATCTTTCTCCATATTTGAATATGATAATTCCATTGCTTTTGCTAGTCCTGCAATAGAATGAACATTTTCAGTTCCTGCCCTCATATTTCTCTCTTGTGAACCACCGGATATAAATGGTTTAATATTAATATTATCACTAATATAAATAAAACCCACTCCTTTTGGTCCGTGAAATTTATGCGAAGAACCTGTAATAAAATCAACATTTAACTTTTGAAGATCAATGGGATAATGTGCCATTGTCTGAACCGTATCACAATGAAAAACTGCATTATATTTTTTACATATTTCGCCTATTTCAACTATAGGCTGAATAGTTCCAATTTCATTATTAGCATGCATAATTGAAACAAATGTTCTATCATTATTTTTTAATAAAGTATCTAAATGATTTAAATCAACTCTTCCGTTTGAATCAAGCTTTATATAATCAAGAGAAATATGGTTTTTTTCTTTGAGTTCCTCAAGTGGGTAAATAACAGCTTTGTGAGAAATAGATGAGGTAATAGCATGGGTAATATTGTTATCTAAAATACCACATCTAATTGCCATATTATCTGCTTCAGTTCCTCCAGAAGTAAAAAAAATATTTCCAGGAGATGTATTTAAAAATCCAGAAACTATTTTTCTAGCATTTTCAATAATAATTCGTGATTTCCTTCCCCCATGATGAATAGATGATGGATTAGCATAAACATTTCTCATTAAATCTGACATATAATCAATTACTTCTGGGGCAATTTGTGTTGTAGCTGCATTGTCAAGATATACACGCATTAGATTATTTCTTTAATTTGTTTAATAAAATCGTTTGCAATATTATCAGCTTTTTCTTTTGATGAACTTTCAGAATAAATTCTAATTATTGGCTCTGTATTAGATCTTCTTAAATGTACCCATCCGCTATCAAAATCAATTTTCATACCGTCAACTAAATTAATTCTATTTGATGAATAATTTTCTTTTAATTGATCAAAAATATATTGAATATCTGTACTTGGATCTAAGTCTATCTTATTTTTTGAAATAAAATAATTAGGATAAGTTTTTCTTAAATCGGAGCAAGAAATTTCTTTTTCAGCTAAATTAGTTAAAAACAGAGCAATTCCAACTAATGCATCTCTACCATAATGAAGTGATGGGTATATAATACCACCATTTCCCTCTCCACCTATTATAGCATTACACGATTTCATTTGTTCAACAACATTAACTTCTCCTACAGCAGAAGCATAATATTCACAATTATATTTTTTAGTAACATCAGATAATGCTCTTGTTGATGATAAATTTGAAACAGTATTTCCTGGAGTTTTTGATAAAACATAATCAGCAACAGAAACTAACGTATATTCTTCTCCAAACATAGAACCGTCTTCACATACTAATGCTAATCTATCTACATCAGGGTCAACTACAATACCTAAATCAGCACCTGAGCTGACAACAGTTTTGGATATTTCTCTCAGATTTTCAGGAAGAGGTTCAGGATTATGAGGGAAATTTCCTGTAGGATCACAAAATAGCTTGATACATTCAACTCCTAATTTTTCTAAAAGCCTAGGAATTAAAATTCCACCAGTTGAGTTAACAGCGTCTAAAACTATTTTGAATTTTTTGGATTTTATTAAATCAATATCTACTAATTTTAGATTTAAAACATCATCAATATGCTTATCATTATGAGTATTATCTAATTGACAACTACCAATATGATCAATTTCAGGGAAGTGATAATCATTATTTTCAACTAGTTCCAGAATTTTTTTTCCATCATCAGATGAAATAAATTCTCCTTTATTATTGAGTAATTTTAATGCATTCCACTGTTTAGGGTTATGACTAGCCGTTAAGATGATTCCTCCTGCTGCCTTTTCTTTCTCTACTGCAACTTCAACAGTGGGAGTAGTAGACAAGCCTATATCAATAACGTCAAAGCCACATCCCATTAATGTTCCTGAAACAATATTTGACACAAATAAGCCTGAAATTCTAGCATCTCTACCAATAACTATTTTCTTTGAATCATTTCCTTGTGAAGAAATAAATTTTGCATATGCAGAGGTAAATCTAACAATATCTATTGGAGTAAAAGAATCTCCTACAGCCCCTCCAATTGTTCCTCTAATTCCAGAAATTGATTTGATAAGTGTCATGATATTTTTTATTCTACACAAAATTAAACAAATTACAAGATTGTTAATACAGTATTTCTATCTTTGTTACATAATCTAGCAGATAATGATTGAAATTTTAAAAAACATACCATCAAGAGCATCAAAACCACGAGAAGAAGGTCTGACTATGGTTATGGATAAAGGTTTGAGCCTAAATGAAGCAGAAAATATGGTTGCCTTGAAAAGTGAATTAACAGATATTGTTAAATTAGGTTTTGGAACTAGTCTTTTAACTAGATTTATTGATAAAAAAATTAATCTTTATCAAAAATCTGGGATGATGGTATATACTGGAGGAACATTATTTGAAGCTTTTGTAATTAGGAATCAATTTGATGATTTCTGTAAATTAATGGACAAACTAAAACTAGAAATGGTAGAAGTATCTGATGGATCTATTTCAATTAATCACGATGTTAAATGTGAATACATTCAAAAATTAAGTAAAAACTTTAAGGTTATTAGTGAAATTGGAAGTAAGGATGAATCAATAATTTTAGATGATTCTCAATGGATAAGTTTTATGAAAAAAGAATTAGATGCTGGAAGCTGGAAGGTTATTGCAGAGGCTAGAGAAGGAGGTAATGTTGGTATGTTTGATCCAAATGGAAATATAAAAAAAGATCTTATTGATAAAATAACTTCAGATATTCCAGTTGATAAAATTTTATGGGAAGCGCCGCAAAAAAAACAACAAGTTTGGTTCATAAATAGTTTTGGTGCTAATGTAAATCTAGGAAATATTTCACCTAACGATATTATATCGCTTGAATGCTTAAGATTAGGTCTTAGAGGTGATACATTTGAAAATTATTTATAATTAGGTGAAAAAGTATTTTGTTCTATTACTGAAGGGTATTGCTATGGGGGTTGCAAATGTAATTCCGGGTGTTTCTGGTGGCACCATAGCTCTAGTAACTGGCATTTATGAAGAATTGATTAATTCATTAAAATCATTTGATAAAACTGCCTTTAAATTAATATTGAAATTTAATTTCAAATCTTTTATCAAACACACTAACTTCTATTTTTTATTAGCTGTATTTGGAGGCAGTATAATAAGTGTATTTAGTATTGCTAGCCTGTTTAAATATTTATTTAATAATTATCCTTTGTTCATTTGGGCATTTTTCTTTGGTCTTATTTTAATTTCAATATTATATGTTGGAAAAACAATAAAAAAATGGACAAATTCAACTTATTTTTCTCTTGTATTTGGAATTGTATTTGCGGTATTGTTTACTTATGTATCACCAGCAAATGAAAATGACAACTTACTCTTTATATTCTTCTGTGGAATAATTGGCATTAGTGGGATGATATTGCCTGGTTTGTCTGGATCATTCATTTTAATTCTTTTAGGAAATTATGAATTATTATTAGTAAAAGCAGTTACAGATCTAAACATAATGATATTGACAGTATTTTTTTTAGGCTCAATTGTTGGAGTTTTATTATTTTCACATGTTTTAGCTTGGTTACTAAAAAAATACAAAGATCAAACATTAGCAACATTAACAGGATTTATTACTGGATCACTAATGTTAATTTGGCCTTGGAAAAAAATTAGTGAAGCTGTAGTAATTGGAGGAAAAGAAAAGGTATTAAAATATGATATCTTCTTTCCTAATGAATTAAGCAATGAGAATATCATTGCATTTTTAATGATTATCCTTGGTATTCTAAGTGTTTATATACTAGAAAAGTATTCTAAAAAGTGAAAAAAAATTATGGCCTTATAGGAACTAAACTTAAACACTCTTTTTCTAAAGATTATTTTGAAAAAAAATTTAAAAGTTTGAATTATAAAAACCATTACTATAAAAACTTTGAAATCAACAATTTAAATTCATTAAGAGAACTAATTTCAAAAAATAATTTAAGCGGATTAAATGTTACTATTCCTTTTAAAGAACAAATTTTAAAATATGTAGATGACCTTGATGATTCAGCAGAAAAAATTGGCTCAATAAATACTCTTAAAGTTAATAAAAACAAAATAACTGGTTTTAATACAGATGCAGATGGATTTGAAAAAAGCTTTAAACCATTAATTGAAAATAGAAAAAGTGCAATTATTTTAGGAAATGGAGGAGCAAGTAAAGCAGTTCAATATGTTTTAACAAAAAATAAAATAAACTTTAAAGTCATTTCAAGATCTGGAGAAATTAAATATGAAAATTTATCAAATTTAGATATAATTGATAACTTAATTTTAATTAATACAACTCCTTTAGGTATGTATCCTAATATTCATTCATTTCCAAAAATCCCATATAATTTACTTTCAGAAAAACATTTAGTATATGATTTAGTATATAACCCAAAAGAAACTGTTTTTCTACAAAAGGCAAGAAAACAAAAATGCAAAGTAACCAATGGATATCAGATGTTATTAAACCAAGCAGATTTATCTTGGAAAATATGGGAAAATTAATTTTCACTAGATATACAGTTTATTTTCAGCATTATTAAATATCTTTACAAAAAATAGAGGTTTGATGTCAAAAGAAAGTATTGAAATAGATTTAGACGTTTTAGATTCTGAAATTGATCTAAAAAAAACAGATAGTATTGATGATATTTTAGTTCAAATAGAAAAATATACTCAATCAACAAATTTATTATCTGTTTCTAAAGATATTGAATCTTTAAAAGCTCTTTTTTATATTAAATTAAAATCTCTAGATGACGAGTCAAGTGAGATTGAAAAAGAATTCAAAAAAATCTACAACAAATATCGTAAAGAAAGAAATTCAATAAGGAAAAAAACTGAGGAAGATGAAAAAAGAAATCTTAAGATTAAAGAAGATATTATCTCAGAAATAAAAGATCTTACATTAAATATTGAAATCAAAAAAGAAACATATAATAAGTTTAAAGAACTACAAAAAAAATGGCGAGAAACTGGACATGTAAATATTAGATATAAAAATGAAATTTGGCAAAATTACAATCACTTTGTTGAAGTTTTTTATGATTATTTAAGACTAAATAATGACTTAAGGGATCTTGATTTTAAAAAGAATTATAAGTTAAAAATAGAATTATGTGAACATGCAGAAAGTTTAATTAATGAAAAGTCATTAAACAAAATGCATGAAGAATTACAAAAATTACATGACAAGTGGAAAAATGTAGGTCCTGTCATTAAACAGGAAAGAGAGGTAATTTGGGAAAGATTTCAAGATGCAAGTAGAAAGATCAACAAAAAAAGAAATGATTATTATACAAATCTTAAAAAGAAGGATCAAGAGAAGATAAATTCAAAAAAAGATATTTGTGAACAAATCAATAAAATAGCTAGTAAAGAATTTGAAAGTTATCAAGCTTGTGATAAAGCAAAAAATGAAATAGATAATTTATCTAATAAATGGAAATCTATTGGAAGAGTTAATAAAAAAGACAACAAAGAGTCCTGGAAAATTTTTAGAGAATCCTTAAACAAATTTTACAAGAAAAAAAATAACTTCTACAAAAAAAGAAAAGAAGACAACAAGAAAATAATAGAGTTAAAAGAAAAAATATGCCATCAAGCTGAGAAATTAGCTCAAGATTCTAATTGGGATGTAACAACAAAAAAAATGATTACACTTCAAAAAGAATGGAAAAAAACTGGACATGTTTTTGGCAAAACAAACAATGATTTATGGGCAAGATTTAAAAAATCTTGTGATAGTTTTTTCAATGCTAAAAAGAAACATCAAAATAAAATTAAGGATGAGATTTCAAAAAAATTAAAAACTAAAGAAAAAATTATTTCAAAAATTTCAAAGCATAAAATTTCTAAAGAAATTCAAGAAAATATTTTATTTATTGAAAATCAAATAAAGGAATGGATTCAATTAGGAAATATTGGAAATAATTCTAGACTAGAAAATGATTTTAAAAAAGCCTACATTACACTATTAGAAAAATTAAGTATTGACAGTAATGAAATGTCTAAACTTAAAAACAAGTTCCTATTAAGTTTAATTAGTAATAATCCTGATGATCTTAAAAAACATAAAATCAATTTAAGACAGATAATTTCTGAAAAGAAAAAAGAACTTGATCTATATGAAACTAACAAATCTTTTTTTGTTTCAGTGAAAAAAAATGATCCACTAAAAAAAGAAATCAATTTAAAAATTGAAAAATTATCACAAGAATTACAAGAAGTAAAAGAAGAACTAAAAAATCTTAATAAAGTATAAATGAAATTCGAAATAATTTCGGATTTCCAGCCTACAGGTGATCAACCAGAAGCAATACAAAGTTTAGTAAATGGTATTCATGAAAACGAAAAATATCAAACTCTTCTTGGAGTTACAGGATCAGGAAAAACATTTACAATAGCAAATGTAATTTCAGAGCTAAATAAACCAACACTAGTTTTAAGTCACAACAAAACACTTGCTGCTCAATTATACAGTGAATTCAAACAATTTTTTCCAAATAATGCAGTAGAATACTTTGTGTCGTATTATGATTATTATCAGCCTGAAGCATATATTCCAAGTTCAGGAACATACATTGAAAAAGATTT